>CAKKRA010000349.1:0-556 GCA_919902475.1 Nitrospiria bacterium | reverse complement strand
AGCAGATAATATTGTTGTAAGCGACTTCTCGCTCTGCACAGGATGCCACCGCTGCGAGGCAATGTGCCCGACAGGGTGCATTACCATAAAGCGCAATACAAGCCAGTTCAGGGAGCACGCAAACTGGAAGGCTGCTGATATAAAGAATATATACAAGCAGGCTGCAACAGGCGGCGTGCTTTTAACAGGCATTGGCTGCGATAAGGATCTTCCCATCTACTGGGACCATATTCTGCTTGACGCATGTCAGGTTACAAACCCTTCCATAGACCCCTTAAGAGAGCCAATGGAGCTCCGCACATTCCTCGGAAGAAAACCAGATACACTTGAGTTTGAAGAAAAGGCAGGAAAGATCAGCTTAAAAACAGAGCTTGCGCCTCAGCTCGTCTGCGATATTCCAATACTCTTTTCTGCGATGTCATACGGCGCGGTTAATCTGAATTTCTGCGAGTCATTGGCAAGGGCAGCAGAGGCGTCAGGCACATATTACAACACTGGCGAAGGCGGTCTGCACAGGACGCTCTTTAAATACGGAAAGAATACTATTGTGCAGGTT
>CAKKRA010000348.1 GCA_919902475.1 Nitrospiria bacterium | reverse complement strand
TTCAATAGAGCCTTTTACATCCTCTGCCGCCTTTTTAAAATCAGCAAAAGCCTTTCCTATAGACCTCGCAATTTCAGGCAGTTTATTCGGCCCGAATATCAAAAGGGCAATAACCAATATCACTACCAATTCTGGTATTCCTATCCCAAACATAATATATCCTCAAGGCAGGGGCGCACCTGTCTGCCGACAGGCAGGTTGCAATGCAGCCTACTGCGTTTTTATTTTCTCCTTGTGATCGCGGAGAATCTGCATCATCCTGTCTTTTTTTATCAATTTATCCTTCTGCATGTTCTTCTTCAGCATCTCTTCATCAGGTGTCAGATATCTCCCGTCCATCTTTTTTAAGTCTTCATCCAATTTGTGATGCATTTTTTCTATCTTTCTGTACTCATTGTTAACACTCCGCACATAATCTATCAACTCTGCATTATCGTTTATATCCATTTTTTTATCCTCCCATATTTAAATTACCCTGCTTTCAAACAACTTTCCTTCCGCCTATATGCAGAGATATCGTCAAGCGCCATCAGCAGGGCGTCTTCCTCAGGGTTTTCATAATAATTCTTCCTGACGGCTGCCTGCCTGAAACCAAATTTTTCATACAATTCTATTGCAGCCTTGTTTGAGCACCTGACCTCAAGATGAACTGTCAGCGCCCCTCTATCAGCTCCATCCTCTAAAACAAATTTCAAAAGAGCGCTTCCAATGCCTTTTTGCCTGAGCTCATCATCTACTGCAAGGTTCAAAACATTCATCTCATCAAAGACAAGCCAGTAGCAAATATATCCCAGAATCTTCCCTTTATTATTCCTTGCAGCATAAAGATAAGAAAATGGGTGGTCGGTCAACTCGCAAAAAAACATCTCCCTTGACCATGGCGTGGAAAAGGAGGCGCTCTCAATTTTTAAAATCTCGTCAATGTCCTCCTCCTTCATGTATTCAATTGTGATACTGTTTAATTCCATATCCTCCCCCTAATTAATACAAATTACCCCCTTAAGGCTAAATTCTTCTTTTCTAAATTTATTTCTGCTTCTGGCCTGCTGATATAAAAAGGCATAAGGCTTGAAGCATCCTCAATCATCCCTTTTTTTAATTTCAAAAGACCAAGCTCTGCTACAGAGGCGCCGGAAGGCATATTTATTGTCTTTGCAGCAAAGTGCGCCTTGTCCTTTAGCTTTTCAAAGATTATATCTTTGTATAAATTTACTGCATCCCCCAAAAAGATTGTGTCGTCATTAAGCTCGCTAAGAACAGTACTTATATTTGCTGCCCTGTCATGAGCAATCCTTTTCATCCCCCCTTTCCTGTCTGATTTAAATAATGCTGTATAAACCTCATTCCTTCTTGCATTGAGAATTGGACAGACCTGATGCTCTGCAAAGGCAAGATTAAAAGCAAGCGCCTCCAATGTAGAAACTGCCATTATGGGCTTGCTGCAGCCCATTGCAAAACCCTTTATTGTTGCGAGTCCGATGCGAAGCCCTGTAAAGGATCCAGGGCCAATGGATACTGCAAACCCGTCTAAGTCTTTTAAATCAATACCAGCATCTTTTAGCAGCTTATCTGCTGCCGGTATCAGCCGCTCTGAATGTGTGGCTTTGATATTCAGACTGTATTCTGCAATTACTGCATTATCATCAACCAAACCAATGCTTCCCATCATTGTAGCCGTATCTATGCCGAGTACCTTCAAATTTCTCTCCAAACAATCGTTATATATTTAATCTTAATTAATTCACAACGAAATGTCAAAAGAAAAACTATGGTGAGTTGACAATATTAAAATCATCAGGTATATATAAGATATGAACAGAAAAATCCAAATTCTTTTCTTGACAAGAACTTTATTAATGCAGTAAGGGAGAACATGGACGATGTTGCCAAATTTATTATGAACCATAAATAAGGTTTATAATACAAAATTTTAATGTCCATGAACATTGTATTGTGCTATACTGAGAAATAATTGGAGGTAGTGATGAAGACTATAAGTCTTTCAGAAGAATTACTTGATAAACTAAAAATTGTAGAAGGAGAGAAGCTCGACGAAAAGATTAATAACCTTCTTGAGACAAATACATTGATGAGGCTTAAAGAGTGCGAAGATAAGATATTTGATTTTGAATCTGAATACGGTATGGATTTTGAAGGCTTCAAAAAGGCATGGAAAGCTAAAAGTATAAAGGATAAACACTCTCACGAGGTTGAAAGAGATTTTATGGAATGGGAAGGTTTTGAAGCTGAACGGAAAAAGTGGCTGAATGCCCTGCACAATATAAGAAAAAGAGCTTAAATTGTGTTTGCAAATATAGAAGATTTTCTACAAGAACTCAATAGTCTAAAGCAAGAGCTTTTACCTGCCTCAAAAATTGAAATAGTATATAGAAGGGTTGGTAAGGTAAGCCTCCGCATCTTTATAAACAAGGCCTTATTTATTGATGTCTATAGCAACACAGATACTGCCAGATATGATTTTAGTTTAATCAAGGACAGAAAAAGAATCTTTGGGTATGATAATCTTGGAGGATGGCACTATCATCCATTAGGCAAACCAGATGAGCATATTAAGTGCAAAAGACCATCTTTGAAATATATATTAAAAGAAATGGCTGCATTGGTTCTGGAATTATAAATTTTACTCCTTCACTTCTTTTAGGATATCTTCCAGTTTCTTGACCTCAACCCCTTCGCCGATTTCTATTTTAAAGTCCTCTGGCCTGATTTCAGAATTAAAGGCAATTTGCTTAAAGCTCATTTTGAGATAAGAATTATCCTTAAGCTTGTTAATCCTTATCTGCATTGGAAAAGAGATATCGTTTGTCTTTTTATAATCATCAAAGAGGATTTCTATTTCCTTTGCACTGTCCTTGCCAAATAATTCTTCTTTAGCGACCTTCAGCCCTCTCCTGTCAAACCATATCTTCTTTTTTAATATGCCGGAGCTGTTTTCTTTTTCTCCAATATAAAGGATATAATAATCAGGCAGCTTTTCTGCAAGGACTGTTAT
Source organism: Nitrospiria bacterium (assembly GCA_919902475.1). GTDB lineage: Bacteria > Nitrospirota > CAKKRA01 > 9FT-COMBO-42-15 > 9FT-COMBO-42-15 > 9FT-COMBO-42-15. The sequence continues at coordinate 852 of CAKKRA010000348.1, read as the reverse complement.
GTTCGGTTTTTTAAGATATACTGCTGATGTGCCGAGTCCTTCAAAGAAGTCATTAAACTTCATAGGCATCTTTGATTCAGGTATCTTATTCAGCAATTCCACTGGGCCGACAATTGCCATGTTCTTTGTAGGAAGATAAACCTGCATCTGTCCATTTGTTGAAACAAAATCAAATATGGATACGCCAAAAGGCGAGAGCCCCTGAAAGCGTATATTATTCGGTTTTTCCATTAAAAGCACCGCATCAAAGGAAGGCGCTGATTCTATTGCCTTGTTCTTTGCCTCTACACGCACTAATGACCTGATGGTCTTGATATCTGCATCCCTTTTCTCAAGGATAGAAATTAACTCAGAAAGGCCTGCCTCCTGAGGCTGTATTACCTCTGAAGGCTTTATCATCCTTGGTGCGCATGAGGCAAGAATGATTAGGAAGATAATCAGGTATCTCAAAATAACACCCTCATAACATCTGTTACATTTGCAACACTAACAATCTCCATTGAGCCCATCTTCTCAAGCCTCTCAGCATTCCTTTGAGGCAGTATGCACCTCTTAAACCCAAGCTTTGAGGCCTCTTTTACCCTCTGCTCTGCCTGACTTACGCCCCTTACCTCTCCTCCAAGCCCTATTTCACCAAAGAGTATAGCAGCAGAGTCAATAGCAGCCTCGCGAAAGCTTGATGCAATGGCAGCGGCAATGCCTAAATCAATTGCCGGTTCATCAATCCTTATTCCGCCTACAACATTAACAAACACATCGCAATTTCCGAGTTGAAGCCCTGTCCTTTTCTCCATCACAGCCATAAGCATGGAAACACGGTTATAATCAACACCAACAGTTGTCCTTCTCGGC
>CAKKRA010000347.1 GCA_919902475.1 Nitrospiria bacterium | reverse complement strand
TATGCTAAATCAGAGACAGGATGCTGACACCACATTAAAGATTATCACAAAAGGCCACGCTAAAACACTTCTCCTTAAAAAGGTAAAGCTTGCTGTAACAAAGGGCAGGGAGCTTGGCAAGGAGTTTGTGATTGACAAGGGTCTGCTCAGAATCGGAAGCAAGAAAGAGAATGATGTTGTAATAGCAGACGACACAGTATCAAGGCATCATGCTGTAATAGAAGAGAAGAAGGGGCAGTATATTATCAGAGATTTAGAAAGCACAAATGGCACCTTTGTTAATGGTTTGCAAGTTTCCGAGGCTTTTTTAAATGAAGGCTCTATAATTAGGCTTGGAAATACAGAGCTAAGGTTTATACCTGTTGAAGAAAAGATTGAGCTTACGCCGAGCAAGAAGGATAGGTTTGGCGATATTGTCGGCAAGAGCAAAGAGATGAAGGAGGTATTCGGAATACTTGAGAAGGTCTCAAAAACAGGTGCAACTATATTGATTACAGGCGAGACAGGCACAGGAAAAGAGCTCGTTGCAAAGGCGATCCATGAAAACAGCAACCGCTCAAAAAAACCATTTGTGGTTATAGACTGCAGCGCAATTGCAAGAAACCTGATAGAGAGCGAGCTATTCGGCCATGAAAAGGGCGCTTTCACAGGCGCAGTATCAACAAGGCATGGCGCATTTGAGACGGCGAATGGCGGAACAATCTTTCTTGATGAAATCGGCGAGCTTGAGCCTGATATGCAGCCGAGGCTTTTGCGGGTATTGGAGGCAAGGGAGATAAAGAGGGTTGGAAGCACAAATATAATACCTGTTGATGTTAGGATTATTGCGGCAACAAACAGGGATTTATCAGCAGAGATAAAGAAGAACAGGTTTCGCGAAGACCTTTTTTACAGGCTCTCTGTTATAAATATAAATCTGCCGCAGTTAAGGGACAGAAAGGACGACATATCCCTGCTTATAGATTATTTTATTAAGACAAATAAGGCAAGAAAGGTTAAGGGAGTTGCAAAAGAGACTCTGGACATCCTAATAAACTACCGTTGGCCCGGAAATGTAAGGGAGCTGCGGAATGTCATTGAAAGGGCGATTGCGCTCGGCGCATCTGATTATATTGAACCAAAGGATTTGATACTCTTAAAACCGCAGGCATCAGAAAAAGACACTGCAGACCTTTCAGGAAAGACACTTGAGGAGATTGAAAAATCTGCAATCATACAAACCTTGAAGGCGCACAAGGGCAATAAAACCACAACAGCAAAGGCGCTCGGCATTGCATATTCTACGCTTTATGAGAAGATGAAGAAGTACAATATCGGAGAGATGTAGGGGCGAACAGTTAAATCATCTTAAATAATGTAATTCACTTACAAGGGTTTCTCTTAGTCCCCCTTTTTCTAAGGATGGATACAGGGGATTATAGTGATAGATAATGTTGGAAAGATGGGACAAGATTATAATTATAGGTCATGCGTCTCGCTATAAATGGTTAAGGAAATAAGGAAAATGCTTCCCATATTAAATATTTACATCCTTCAATATACAGGAGGTGCCTTTTAAGTTTAACTTAATAGAGAAACTAATGCTATGACAGCCGCCTAAAATTACTTTACCCCAAAATCCACCTTTGGCGCCTCTTTTGCCGACTCTGGCGCCTTGAAATAGGCGGCCTCTGCAAAGTTAAACATAGAGGCAATTATTTTTGACGGAAAACGCCTTCTCATCTGATTATACTCCATGACCTTGTCATTATATCTCTTACGCTCAACTGCAATGCGGTTTTCTGTTCCTGCAAGCTCATCCATAAGTTTTGAAAATGTCTGGTCTGCCTTAAGATTTGGGTACTGCTCAACTATCACAAGAAGCCTTCCAAGCACAGAGGTCATCTCATTAGCCGCTGTTATCTTGTCGCCAATACTCTGCGCCCCTGCAAGCCTTGCCCTTGCATTGGCAATATTTTCAAATATCTCCTTTTCATGTTTTGCATATCCCTTAACAGTGTTCACAAGATTTGGAATTAAATCGCTTCTCCTCTGCAGTTGGTTTTCAACCTGCGCCCATGCATTCTTAATCCCTTCATCCATATTTACAAAACTATTGTAATAGCCAAAAAGCCATCCCCCCAACAAAATAAAAAGAAGCGCCAATGCTATCAATATTATACCTGCCTTTTTCATCCTCTAAACCTCCTTTTTTGATATGATTACACAGATTATTACCAGTCACCGCTTGCGCCGCCGCCGCCGCTGCTTCCACCGCTAAATCCATCAAACCCTCCGCCAGAATCACTGGACCAACCTCCCCCACCAAACCCGCCGCTGCCGGAATCCCAGAAGGTGTTATTCCTGTATCTTCTCCCCCCAACCTTCCCCTTTCCCCTGATAATTTGTAGTACCATGCTTACAAGGGTTACTAAAATAACAAAGGCAATAGTAATAATTTCTATTGGAAAGCCTTGACCCCTTCTTGCCTCTTTTTTAGCAGGAGGTGCAGCGCCTTCAATAGCCTCGGATAAAAGGAGCAGTCCTTTATATAATCCTTCGCCGTATCTTTGGCTCTTAAAATAAGGCGCTATGCCATTCCTTATTATCTCCCCTGCCCTGCCATCAGGCACCTTCTCCTCAAGGCCGTAACCCACCTCTATTTTTATCTTTCTCTCTTTCATTGATGCGAGGATGAGAACGCCGCTATCCTTGCCCTTTTTACCCATACCCCACTCCTCAAAGAGTTTTACAGCAGCCTCCTCAATGTCTGCGAATCCAAACTCCTTAATTGATTGGAGGGTTACAATAGCTATCTCTGCCTTTCCTTCTTTAGCAAGCCTCTCTGCAAATATATTCATCTTCCCTTTTAAATCAGCATCTATCACGCCTGCAAGGTCATTGACATACCCTGTTGGCGCAGGAAATATCTTGTTTGCTGCCTCTGCCTCTGCAAATAAAAAAAGAGAAAGGATTATAGAGATTAAAATCTTCATAGCCTTCCTTCTATCTTCAGCAAATCAATCTTTTTGGATATATCATTAAGTGTGTTAAGGTATTCAGAGATTAGTGTAGAAAGCCCTTCAGCAGACATCTCCCTTCCCTCCTTCTTCATTGTCCATGCATCAAGCAAGGGTTTATCCGCCGCATTAAGTGTCTTACAGCAGGCCTTTATAATCGCATCATTTCCATCCGGTATTTCCTGCCCTGTGAGCCTCAGAATATTTTTCAGAGGGAATACAATATTTGAGATTGCGCTGATTATAAGCGCCTCCAGCCTCTTTTTATCACCTTCCACCTCAATAAAAGAGCTCCTCATCCTTATCAACTGCCCTTTAATCTCCCTCTCGCACTCCTCTCTAAGATAAGAAAGATTAACAGAAATATTTTTTATGGTATCCTCGCCAGCAAGCAATATGGAGCTATCCCTTATATCAAGGAACTCTATAGGAAATACATCAATGGAGGATTTTATATAATCAGGTGTAAGGATAAGCGGTGCAACAAATCCAGCATCTCGCCTTTTTTTATAAATCTGCGCAAGACCTTTTAGCGTTTCTGGATTTATATCCTTTAGCAATATGAGTGTGTTCAGGTTTGACCTTCCTGGGACATAACCCTTCCCTGCCGCACTGCCATATAAATAAAATGAAACCATGTTATCAGCGCAGAATGTGGTTATATCCTTTGCAAGGGCATGTAAGGCATCTTCTGTCTTTTTGTCAATATGGCTGATCGCCTGCATAAGAACCTCCTTTTCCCATTTTCAATTTATCTTATCAGAAAACAGGATAGGCAGCAAGTGCATTACAAATCCCTATATCTATCCAATGACTAACAGGCTGTTGAAAAAGTCATCAACAGCCTTGATTACACAGATTAGGAAAAATGATTACACAGATATTTCAAGGAGTTTTAATCTGTGTAATCTAATCTTTTATCTGTGTAATCAGAGATTGTTGAGTTTTTCAACAAGCTCCTAATAATAGGGCAGACCGCTCCTTTTTCTGACACAGTATATAATATATTCCCGGAGAGGCAGAAAATATTGACTAAGCAGATTGCTATAGGATATAATGAGACTAAATATGGAAACAAAAGGAGAAACAGGATTGAAGAAAAAGGCTGTGGCGCTTTTATCAGGCGGATTGGACAGCACGCTTGCTGTTAAGACAATGATTGACCAGGGTGTGGAGGTTATTGCCCTTAATTTT
>CAKKRA010000346.1:3945-5097 GCA_919902475.1 Nitrospiria bacterium | reverse complement strand
GTTAGTATGTGAGGATGCGAGGCCGAAGCGACAACACAGCAGATGGACTTTTTACGAAGCCGTTACTTTTTGTATATTTCTTCTATGTATGGTATCACCCCTGCCAACGCTGTCTGCTTTATGCCGCCGACATTATTGCGGACAGAATATAGCGCTGCAGGCGTTACAGTATAAATCACAGGCGCCTGCTCTGCAACAATCTCCTGCCATTTCCAGTAAATCTTCTTTCTCTTTTCTGAATCAAGCTCTGATGCGCCTTCATCAAATAGTTTATCTATCTCTGCCTCCCATGCTGTTGCAGGCTTTTGCTGTTTTGGATACCACATGTGGAGCTGACCGCTTGAGTACCAGACATTCTTGCCATTATGCGGCTCAATACCGCCTGTAAGGCCTATTATCACTCCCTCCCAGTCAGACGTTGAATCAAGCCTTGTTACAAGTGTATTAAACTGTATCGGCTGTAAATTCACCTTCATTCCGAGCTTCTGCAAATCTGCCCTTATAATATTGCCGATATTAACCCGCTCATTATTCTCTGCATTTGTAAGAATAGTAAACTCAACTATGTTGCCGTCTTTATCATGGAGGATGCCGCTTTTGTAGTTAAATCCTGCCTCCAATAAAATCTTCTTTGCCTTTTCAAGGCTGTATTCATACTTCCTTACATTTGGGTTGTGAAAGAACCTTGCAGTCGGCGTCATCGCTGCATCCTGCGGAAATGCAAAACCGAACATAATATTGTTTATCATTGTCTCCTTATCTATTACATGTGCAATGGCCTGCCTGAACCTCTGGTTTATAAACCACTTCCATTTATGCTCTGGTATCTTTTTAGGATTCTGATTAAATATCAGAAAGGTTGTGCTCAGGGTGGGGCCGGCATTATGTATTGTAAAATTCAGCTTCGCCTCCTGAGGTTTTAAGACGACATAATCCTCCCTGCGCATAGACAGCATGTCTGTCTCGCCTGATTGAAACTTCAAGAGCGAGCTGTTCTGGTCAGGGACAACAAGCATCACAATGCTGTCCAAATAGGGCAGTTTATTTCCCTTCTTGTCCTTTTTCCAGTAATTTGGATTCTTCTTCATTACAACCCTCTGGCTTGAGGCATATTCAGAGAGGAGAAACGGGCCGGTGCCGCCAATCTGGTCA
>CAKKRA010000346.1:0-3935 GCA_919902475.1 Nitrospiria bacterium | reverse complement strand
GGTCAGGCGGCGTATTCACGCCCCAGTGGGAAGTAAACTTCCCTGCTTTTACAACAGGCTCTAATACATGCCTTGGAAGTATATCAAACCCCATAGAGAATAAAAGTGGCGCAAATGGTTTTGGCAGGATAAACCGGACAGTAAGATTATCAGCCTTTTCTACCTTAATCTCTTTTCCTTCTATTGTAAGGATGTCCCTTGCATCTGCTGGTATAGTTTTATTGTAATACAACTGGTTGAATGTGAAGACCACATCATCTGCTGTGAACGGCTTACCGTCAGACCATTTTACATCGTCTCTCAGATAAAATGTCCATGTTTTTCCATCCTTGCTAAACTCCCATGACTTGGCAAGATTAGGCTCAATCTCAGTTGTAAACGGGTTCATCTGCGTAAGGCCTTCAAAGATATATCCTGTAACTGCTGTTGTTGATGTCTCTTTTGCAATTACTGGATTAAAGGACTTTGGATCAGAAATTACATCTATTACTAAAGAGCCGCCGTACTTCGGCTCAACCTCATTAAGAACTGCCGGCTTCTCATCCTTTTTTTGCGCGCAGGAAACTGCGCTTAGAAAAGCTGCAAAAAGGAAAAGTATAATGACCCCCCTAAACCTTTCCATTTACAATCCTCCCTCAACTTATTTAAGTCGTTCACTATAAAAATTGATTAAATATAGCATAATTATAAAAAATTAACAATAAAAGTTATTGACTGCTTTGGCTTTCTAATGCTAAAATACAAAATTAAAGGCATCCTTGAAAAAGGATGCCTAATTATTTCTATCAGGGGATATATTGGAAAAAAAGGCTGAAGAAAAGAAATATCTGCCGAGGCTCATTGCATGGGAGATTACAAGGAGCTGCAACTTAAACTGCGTGCACTGCCGCGCAGCAGCAAGGTTCGGGCCGTATCCGAATGAGCTTGCTACTGATGAGTGCATGAAGTTTCTTGATGATGTTGCCTCTTTCAGCAACCCAATTATCATACTCACTGGCGGCGAGCCCATGATGAGAAAGGACATCTTTGATGTGGCAAAACACGGGACAGAGCTTGGCTTGCGCATGGTAATGGCGCCATGCGGCCTTTTGATGGACAAGGAAAATACAAAAAAGATGGTGGAGGTTGGCATAAAGAGGATAAGCCTTAGCATTGACGGCGCAACAGCACAGACACATGATGCCTTCAGGAATGTGCCGGGCGCTTATGATGCAGTAATAAAGGCGACACAGCTTGCAAAAGAGTCAGGGCTTGTGTTTCAGATAAATACAACCATAACCAAGCATAATATAGATGAACTGCCTAAGATATTAGAGCTTGCGATAAACCTCGGCGCTGTGGCATATCATCCATTTTTGCTTGTGCCAACCGGCCGTGCGGCAACTCTTATTGATCAGGAGATTTCACCTGAGGATTATGAGGAGACCCTTACATGGTTTTATAACCAGCGCGATAAGGTAAAAATACAGTTTAAACCAACATGCGCACCGCATTATTACAGGATATTCAGGGAGCATGAAAGAAAAAAGGGGCATGCTGTTACACCAGAGACACACGGCCTTGATGCAATGACAAAAGGCTGTATGGGCGGCCAGTCCTTTGCCTTTGTATCCCATCAGGGCAAGGTGCAGATATGCGGGTTTTTAGAAACAGAATGCGGCGATATCAGAAAAGAGCCTTTCAGCAGGATATGGGACACCTCAAAGGTATTTTTAGAGATGAGGGCATTGGACGACTATCACGGAAGATGCGGCGTGTGTGAATATAGAAAGGTGTGCGGCGGATGCAGGGCAAGGGCATTTGCATCAACAGGACACTATCTGGATGAAGAGCCTTACTGCACATATCAGCCAAAGCTTGCGCAAACAGCAAAAGGATAAGATGGAAAAGATAGAGAAATTAATTTTAAATAAGATTCAGACAGATTTTCCGATTACTGAAAGGCCGTATAAGGCTATTGCTGAGGAGTTTGGAATAACAGAGGAAGAGGCATTAAACAGCGTAAGGAAGCTGAAAGAGAAGGGAATAATCAGGCGCATTGGCGCATCCTTTGACTCAAGGAAGCTCGGATATACAAGCACGCTTGTCTCTGCAAAGGTGCCTGCAGAAAAGATTGAAGAGATGGTGGCAGTAATCAATAAATACCCGGGTATTACACATAATTATCTGCGTGAGAATATCTATAATATATGGTTTACGCTTATTGCGCCTTCTAAGGATGCAGTAGAAGGAATTTTAAAAAAGATTTCAGAAAAGACCGGCGTAAAGGAGATAAGAAGCCTGCCTGCAGTGAAATTCTTCAAGGTAAAGGTCAATTTTGAAATGGAGTGATTAGTCTATCGGCGGTGTAGCTCAGTTGGTTAGAGCATGCGGCTCATATCCGCAGTGTCCGGGGTTCGACTCCCTGCACCGCCACCAAAATAAAAGCTCGGTCTCCGCCGCTTAAATGCCATGCTGCCATAGCGCCCTCCTCCCCTTCCCGATTGCCGCTGATTTTTTAATTGCAATATTTATAAACCCCTTTGCCTCTCTAACTGCCTTCTCCACAGACAGCCCCTTTGATAGATATGCTGTTATTGCCGCTGAAAATACACAGCCTGTGCCGTGAAACTTAATCCCTTTTACCCTTTTCCCTTTAAAGATTTTAAACTTCTTGCCGTCATATAAAAAATCATTTGGCTCGCCTTTTAAATGCCCGCCTTTAATTAAAACATATTTTGGACTCATTTCATAAAGCCTTTTTGCTGCAAGCCTGATATCCTTTTCATCTTTAATCTTGATTCCAGTTAATATCTCTGCCTCATTAATATTAGGCGTAATAATCATTGCCAATGGAAAGAGCCTCTTTTTTAATAATAACACACTATCCTTTTTTAAAAGCTCTACGCCTGTGCTTGATTTAATAATTGGGTCTAAGACAAATTTTTTTATCTTATATTTTTTAACTGCCTCCTCTACTGCAAGGATATTTTCCTTTGTTAAGAGCATCCCAGTCTTTAATGCATCAATCTTTACATCTTCAAGAAGCGTCTTTAGTTGTTTTCTTAAAGAGCCTTCAGGCAGAGGGATTATCTCTTTTACACCATTTGTATTTTGAATTGTAATTGCAGTTGGCGCTGCCATACCATAAACACCGAGGCTGACAAAGGTTCTTAAGTCTGCCTGCATTCCTGCGCCTGCGCAAGGGTCAGAGCCTGCAATTGTGAGGGTATTTTTTATCTTCATTTTACAATGGATTATAGTGCTAAAATACACTACTTGGCAACTCATCTTTTTAAAAAATATAAAATTACCATTAAAAACCATTTATATCTTTTTTGCTTGCCAACTATTTAAAGATTGAGTATAATTCGGCCTAAATTACAAAGGCTTATAAAAAAAATCTATACGGAAATAAGAAATTATAGAAAGGAACTTAATTATGAAAGTAAATATTTTACGAGCTGCTTTAATCTTTTTATTCTTACCATTCTCCACTGCCTTTGCAAGTGAAGGGGTTCAGAATATCGGCGAGACGCTTCCTCTTTACAGCGTTATACCCTTTGCAGGTATGTTATTATCAATCGCCCTCTTTCCATTGCTTGCCCCGAAATTCTGGCACCACCATTTTGGAAAGGTCTCTGCATTCTGGGCGATAGTTACGGTTATTCCATTATTAATAGGCTATAAAGGAATTGCCCTTAGCGAAATTCTGCATGTTGTAATTGGAGACTATGTGCCTTTTATTATCCTTCTCGGCGCCTTATACACAGTATCAGGCGGCATATTGCTTAGAGGAACCTTGGTTGGAACGCCGATAGTTAATACCATGATAATGGCTCTGGGCGTATTCTTAGCCTCATGGATGGGTACAACAGGCGCATCAATGCTGTTAATCCGGCCATTTTTAAGGGCAAATGCCCATAGAAAGAACAGGGCATTTATGGTTGTGTTTT
>CAKKRA010000345.1 GCA_919902475.1 Nitrospiria bacterium | reverse complement strand
GATCCATACCTGCTCCTGTATAAGATTCTTATTTATCTGATTATATCTCCAATTTATCTTAGTTGCAAGCGCTTCGTAAAACCGCTTTACTTTTTACTTTTTTTTATCAATAATAAGACATGGATAATAAAAAGGCAGGGAGGCATTACAATAGGCTGATAAATGAAAAGAGTCCGTATCTTCTTCAGCATGCCAATAATCCTGTTGACTGGCATCCATGGGGAGATGAGGCCTTTAACAAGGCGCTTGCGGATGATAAGCCTATCTTCCTCTCAATCGGTTATTCTACATGCCATTGGTGCCATGTAATGGAAATGGAATCATTTGAGGATGCAGATGTTGCCCGATTAATGAATGAGACCTTTGTATGCATAAAAGTTGACCGCGAGGAGAGGCCGGATATAGACAGCGCCTACATGGCAGTCTGCCAGATGATGACAGGAAGCGGCGGTTGGCCGCTTACTATCATCATGATGCCTGATAAGAGGCCCTTCTTTGCAGGGACATATATACCAAAGGAAAGCAGATCCAGCCGCATGGGGATGTTTGATATTATTGAAAAGGTAAAGGAGCTATGGCAATTACGGCGTAAAGATGTAATGGCTTCGGCTGAAAAAATTACTTATGCACTCTCCAGCGCCTCAGATATTCAGGAGAGAGAAGAACTTGGAGAGGCTATAATTAAGGAAACATTTGAAAGGTTGTCTCAAATCTTTGATTCAGGGCATGGCGGTTTTGGTTATGCCCCAAAATTTCCAACGCCTCATCATCTTACATTCCTGCTTCGCTATTGGAAAAGGACTGGTGATGCGCAGGCGCTTTTAATGGTAGAAAAGACAATTAGCGCCATAAGGCTTGGCGGGATTTATGACCATATTGGTTTTGGCTTTCACCGCTACTCTACAGACAGCGAATGGCTTCTGCCGCATTTTGAAAAGATGTTATATGATCAGGCATTAATAGCGATGGCGTATACAGAGGCATATCAGGCAGCAGGCGAGGAGGAATACAAAAAAACAGCGCAGGAGATATTTACTTATGTCTTAAGGGATATGACAGATAAGGACGGCGGATTTTATTCTGCTGAGGATGCTGACAGCGAAGGGGAGGAAGGGAAATCCTATCTCTGGACAACAGAGGATGTTCGCAATGTCCTTGGTGAAGATGATGCTAAGTTTGTTATGAGGGTGTTTAATTTGGAGGAAGAAGGAAATTTTACAGATGAATCAGCAGGGATAAGAAGCGGAAGAAATATTTTGCATCTTAAAAGACCCCTCGCGGAGATGTCTGCTGATTTTAATGCTACAGAGACCGAGCTTAAAAATCGTATTGAGGCAATAAGGCACAGGCTCTTTATTGCCCGCAGCCAGCGGATAAGGCCGCAAAGGGATGATAAGATCCTAACTGACTGGAACGGCCTGATGATTGCTGCGCTGGCAAAAGGCGGAAGCGTATTTAATGAACCTGAATATATTGAGGCTGCAAAAAGGGCGGCAGATTTTATACTTAAAAAGATGCGTGATAAGAATGGACGATTGCATCACCGCTTCAGGGATGGCGAGGCTGCATTATCAGGCTTCCTTGATGACTATGCCTTTTTCATCTGGGGGCTGATAGAGCTTTATGAGTCAACATTTGACGTTTCCTACTTTAAATCAGCTTTGGAATTTAATAATATCTTGCTTAATCACTTCTGGGATAAAAATAATGGGGGCTTTTACTTAACCTCTGATGATGCTGAGGTTGTGCTTATGCGCAGGAAAGAAATCTATGATGGGGCCATACCGTCAGGCAACTCTGCTGCCATGCTGAATCTCCTCCGCCTCAGTCGTATGACAGGCAATACTGATTTGGAGCAGAAGGCATTACAGATCAGCCAGCATTTTTCAAAGACTATTTCACAGGCGCCTCATGGCCACACCTTTTTTATGTCTGCCCTAAACCTTGCAATTGGACCAACATATGAGGTAGTTATCGCAGGCAAATTGCAGGAGGAAGGCGCAAGGACAATGTTAAAGACATTAAAAAGTCAGTTTACGCCAAATATGGTTGTCCTTTTCAGGCCCTGTGATGAAGAATCTCCAGAGATAACCCATATAGCAGAATTTACTAAAAACCTGTTATGCATAGATGGAAAGGCCACTGCCTATATCTGCCATAATTATAATTGCAAACTTCCAACCACTGATGTTGTTGAGATGCTAAGGCTGCTTAAATAGGATTGTTATGAATATCATTACTGTAAAAGGCCTGACAAAATATTACGGCGATCTAAAGGCAGTGGATAATATTGACTTTGAGATTGCAAAAGGGGAGTGTTTTGGTTTTCTCGGCCCAAATGGCGCTGGAAAGACAACAGTCATGGGCGTTATCTACTGTTTCATGCCGCCCTCTGCCGGAGAGGTAAAGGTCTTTGGAATGGATGTAAATAAAAATCCCGGTGAGATAAAGGCAAGGATAGGCGTGATGCCGCAGGAGGATAACCTTGACCCTGATTTTTCAGTACTTGAAAACCTGATTGTCTATGCACGATATTTTGATATCCCAAAAAAGGAATCTTCAAAAACAGCATGGGAGCTTCTTGATTTTGTGGAGCTAAGGCAAAAGGCAGATGTAAATATAAAAGAGCTCTCTGGAGGGATGAAGCGCAGGCTTCTCCTTGCGAGGGCGCTGGTGAATAATCCTGAGCTTCTTATACTTGATGAACCGACCACAGGCCTTGACCCGCACAGCAGGCTATCTGTATGGGAAAAACTAAGGCAATTAAAATCAAAAGGCACAACACTCATACTCACAACGCATTATATGGAAGAGGCAGAAAGGCTCTGCGACAGGGTTGCAATAATGGACTCAGGCAGGATTGTTATCATTGACTCGCCAGCAAGTCTTATGAAGACACACGGCGGGAATCTTGAAGATGTGTATCTAAAACTCACCGGAAGGAGGCTTGAGGTTTAAAATAAAATTATCTCTTCTCCCTTTTAAAATTATTATTTAAGGTGCCGTTTTGGCACCTTATAAGGTGGAGGCAATATGGATTCCATTATTCCTACAGAACTGATTGAGAAAAAGATCTATTTAATTAGAGGCGAAAAAGTGATGTTAGATGCCGACCTCGCTGAGCTTTACGGAGTTACTACAAAAAGACTGAATGAACAGGTCAAACGCAACGCAGGCAGATTTCCTGTTGATTTCGTTTTTCAGTTGACTGTTGAAGAATGGGAAAATTTAAAGGCACAAGACACCAGATCGAACTGGTCGCAAATTGCGACCGGTTCACAAAAGCATCGCGATCCTCGTTTTTTGCCATGGGCATTTACTGAACATGGTGCGATTATGGCAGCGACTGTTCTGAATAGCAAGCAGGCTGTGGCAATGAGCGTTTATGTTGTCAGAACATTCATTTGTCTTCGTCAGATGCTTGCATCCAATGCAGAAGTTGCAAGAAAACTTGAAGCCATTGAGAAAAAATATGATGCTCAATTCAAGGTGGTTTTTGATGCAATCCGCCATCTCATGGCGCAGCCTGAACCAAAAGAAAAGAAGATAGGCTTCCGTGTGAGGGAAAGAGGTGCAAGGTACAAAATATCAAGCCGCAGGAAACAGGAATATGGTGTATAATTACAGGATTAATAATTCTCTTGCAGACGCCTATCCAGATAAGCAATTTATGCAAGAGTCGCTTGCACAAATTAATGGTATCACAATATCATTATATTGGATAAGGTTAAGGATTTGAAGGGGTTGGGTAATGGAAAAAGATGGATGAAATGATCAAATATAA
>CAKKRA010000344.1 GCA_919902475.1 Nitrospiria bacterium | reverse complement strand
AAAAATATTTTCCCGGAATATTCGGCTTTCCTGCAAGCCTCCTTGCAGATACAGCAGTCCCCTGGCTTCTCAGAACGAGCTGCTTTGCGCGCTCCTCGCTGAAATGGTATCTCCAGCCTTTAGATTTTGCCTTTCCGCCGCTCTGATGAACTGCCTTAACATTTTTTAAAAATGGTTCTTCTATCTTCTTTGCGTGAGAAGGCTCAGATAAGAAATATCCGTCATGTATATCCCTCGCAGGATGGAACTGCGGCATATAAAGCGCATCATTATTCCAGAACTCTGCCTCAACAAGGGGACCCCTCATCTCTTCAAAGCCCATGCTGACAAGTTTGTATTTTGTAAAATCAAGAAATTCCCTGTAAGGATGCTTTCTGCCAGTAGTAATCCTCGGCGCTGGAAGACTTATATCGTATTTTCTTAAATCTCCTCTCCTCCAACTCCCATCCTTCAACATGGCAGGCGTAATCTGTGATATCGTTTCGATAAGGGCAATAGTACCAGTTATGTAACTAGCGCCTTTCTTTTGTATTGCCTGTAAAAGACCCTTTCCCTCTTCAGTAAGCTCAAATCTTCTCTTTATCTTCTCCTGTATCCTGAATATGCCCTTTGCCTTTCCCCTTTTCCTGTGATGAAGTTGTATGGTATCTCTTAGTGCTACTCCCAATTTTTCAAGAGGCACAGACTTGCTTTGAGCTATTACCTCAATAGTAGTTTGCAACCACCCAATCTCTGAATCATGTTGTACATCCTTTATCAGTTGCAGATAGCCGCCTTCTATAATAGAGATAATCCCTGCCTCTTTTAATCCGCCTATTGCAGAGCTTATCTCTGTTGGCTCCATATCACCCCTCTGCTGGAGATCCTTGATTGTAAACTTTTTCCCTTCTTTTAATTCATTAACAATGCGAAACTCTGGTATCTTTGCTGCTGCATATCTTTTTCCAATATCTGTGAGCGAGACAATCTCATTTTTTCCAGTCTCGGAAATAGTGAGCACACCCTTTGTAGAAAGCCAGCCCACAACCATATCAAGCCTTGCCTCATCAAGGCCTGCCTTTGCCATTACATCT
>CAKKRA010000343.1 GCA_919902475.1 Nitrospiria bacterium | reverse complement strand
TGTCTTTTTATCATATATATGAATCCTGTACATGCCGCAGTTCTGCCTGCCTGTTTCAGGGTCCTTTGTAAAGACCATCGGGAGTGTAATGAACCTGCCATCTTCAGATGTCCAATCCCCGCTTCTCCGTTTCTCCCCTTCTCCGCTTCCTATTTTTCCATCCCCAGGCCAGCATTTGATAATCGGAAATTTAGAAAGGTCAGGATTATCCTTTTCTATAACCTCATGGCATGGCGCATGTTTAACCCTCTTTGGAATGCATCTTGAAAGCTCAAGTAGCTTGGGCAGCATGGAGAGCTTTTCCATCAATGTCTTTGGAGGCGCCTGATTCAGCAGGTCTTCTATTCTTTTTGCAACATCATCAGGCTTATCCGCCTCAAGCGCAAGACTCATCCTCTCAAAAGAGCCAAAGAGGTTTGTAACAACAGGGTATTGCGAGCCCTTAACATTCTCAAAAAAGAGGGCCATTCCACCATCTGGGCTTTTGCACATCCTGTCAGTAATCTCTGTAATCTCAAGGATAGGATCAACCTCAACCTTTATCCTCTTAATCAGCCCTTTGTTCTCTAATGTATTTACAAAATCCCTTAGGTCTTTGTAAGCCAAACCATATCCTCCTGATTTCCTGCAATTTAACACATACCCTTAAATATTTCAAACATTTTTTATTGTTGACAATAGCAGGGTTTTTGATACATTATATATATAATAAGCTTTATGAAGCCACTTTATAAAAGCTACCTATGCGCTTACCAATGCTTTCACCATTACTAATTAGGAAAGGTAAAATTATGCGGTTAAAACTTTATCGGCTAATCTTCTTTATATCAATATTTATTATGATGTCTGCTCTCTCCTGCGGCAAGGCAGCAAATGAAAAACCAAAGGATGCGCAGAAGCAAGCTGATGAGCAGGCTATCTCCATCAATACAGCAAAGGTGGAGGGGAGAAGCATCAAGCGTGTGGTTGAGACAGCAGGGACGCTCATGCCGTGGGATGAGGTTGTGATAAGCAGTGAGATAGGCGGCACAATAGAAGAGATGCTCGTTGACATGGGCGATAAGGTAAACAAAGGCGCGGTGCTTCTTAGACTTGACCAGAGAGAGGCAAAGCTGAATCTTGAGATAGCGCAAAAGACACTGGATAAAAACAGGGTGCAGCTTCAGGAGGCAAGAAATAACCTGAGAAGGTCAAAAGACCTTTATGAAAAAGGCATAATCTCTGCAAGTGAAAGAGATAATATCCAGACACAGCACGATATTGCAGATGCGCAAATGGCGCAGTCAGAAAGCGCCCTGAATCTTGCAAAAAAGAAATTTGAAGATACTATTGCTACAGCGCCTATTCCCGGCGAGATAAAAAAGAGGCATGTATCAAAAGGCGAGTCAATAAAGGATAAGGTTCCGCTATTTGTTATTGTAAGGACAGACCCATTAAAGTTTTACGGCACAATAGCAGAAAAATTCTCTCCACAGATAAAGGTTGGGCAAAATATAAATATACAGGTAGAGGCATATGAGGATAAAACATTTTCAGGAAGAATAGAGAGAATAAGCCCTTCTATTGACTTAGAGACGCGGACATTGACTATTGAGGCAATGATACCGAACAGCAAGGGAATGTTAAAACCCGGATTTTTTGCAAAGGGTATTATAGCAACCATTACAGAAAATAATGTCCCCTTTGCCCCTGAAGCCGCCATATATTCCTCCCTCGGCATAACAAAGTTGTTTGTCATAGCAGATGGCATTGCAAAGGAAAAGAATATAAAGCTCGGAATGAAGGAAGGAAGCATGGTAGAGGTGGCGAATGATATTAAGGCTGGAGATACAGTGGCAGTAACCAACCTGACCCAGCTTTATGACGGGGCAAGGGTAAAGGTAGAAGAGCAGAAGACAGAGGCATCAAAGTAATGAGGAACCATAATGTCACTCTATGAACTTTGTATAAAAAGACCTGTCTTTACCACAATGCTCATCATGTCCCTTGTGGTGCTTGGCATTGCATCATGGATGGAGCTTGGGATTGACCTGTTTCCAAAGGTAGACCTGCCGACTGTTACAGTCACAACAAGGATTCAAGGAGCCTCGCCTGAAGAGATAGAGACACAGATTACAAAGAGGATAGAAGAGGTTGTAAACACCATCAATGGCATTGACGAGTTAAGGTCAAGCACAATAGAGGGCCAGTCGCAGGTATTTGCCACATTCCTCCTTGAAAAGGATAT
>CAKKRA010000342.1 GCA_919902475.1 Nitrospiria bacterium | reverse complement strand
GGCGACTTTGCCTCTACAAAGAATTTTGTTGCGCCATTGATTCTGAAATTATAATCAGGCCTGCCTGTTGTATCTGGCGAGAGCTCTACAATCACATCCCTGTCGTGGGGCGGTTTGTGCGCCTTGTTTTCTATATCCCAGCCGAGTGCTTCAAAAAATGGATTGAGGAAGTCTATTCTTAACTGGGCTTCAAGATAGCCCTTTGAAGATAGTGGTGCTTGTCTTTTTCAAATTTTGAAATTAAGGATTTAAGTTTTTCTTTGAAGGTTTCTATATCCTGCACAAAAGGATTATATCAGATAACTTTTTGTTTGCAAAGCCAATATCAAGGCTTTGCCTGCCGCAGGCCTTCATAGGCGAGTATAATAAGTATGATTGTAAATCCGGCAAATACAGCGAGGATGCTGACAATCTGCCATTTGATTATTGCAAGGAAGATTAAAAAGAAAAAGAGCAGTTTGGCTGTAGATAGAAATATAATAATACCCCTCCCGCCTGATTCAGGATTAATAATACTGTAGACAAAACGGATCAGAATAATGAAATTGAGGATGCCTATTGCGCCGCCTATGATAATGCCTGCTGCCTCATGAAGAGAAAAAAAGGCGAGCGCTATCAGCGATGCTGTCAATGTTGCAATCGCCCCTTTTATCTGCAATGCCCTAAGGAGCATCCTTTTTTGTTCCATTATTTTCCTTTTTCCTCGCCTCCCTTATTACCACCTGAATAACCTTATAAAATCCTGCTGCAATGCCGATTATTAGAAAAAGAATTGTGAGCCATGGAGAGGTGTTTAACTTGCTGTCAAGATAGAGGCCTATTGCCAAGCCTATGAAAGTTGCAAAAACCATTGTAAGCCCAAGGGTGCTGAGCTCTGCAATGGTCTTTAATAGGCTTTTATTC
The DNA here is from genome assembly GCA_919902475.1 of Nitrospiria bacterium. Lineage (GTDB taxonomy): Bacteria > Nitrospirota > CAKKRA01 > 9FT-COMBO-42-15 > 9FT-COMBO-42-15 > 9FT-COMBO-42-15. The sequence goes on along the minus strand of CAKKRA010000342.1, from coordinate 1,238 downwards.
TCTTCCTTCATACGGCCGTCTTGAATGCATCGTATGCTATTTTGATTGTCCTTTCAATCTCCCTCTCTGTGTGCGCTGTTGAAAGGAACATTGCCTCAAACTGGGAAGGGGCAAGATTAATGCCTTTTTCAAGCATGGCAAAAAAGAATTTTGCATACGCCTTTGTGTCAGAAGTTTTTGCAGAGGCATAGTCAATTACATTGTTTGGCGTAAAGAATGTGCATAAAATAGAGCCGACCCTTGTGTGACAGGTAGAAATACCCGCCTTTTTTGCAGCGTTCTTTATGCCCTCTGCAAGATAGGCTGATTTTTTTTCAAGCTCCTTATACACGTCCTTTTTTAAAAGTTTCAATGTCTCAATCCCTGCTGTTACAGCAACTGGATTGCCAGAGAGCGTGCCTGCCTGATAAACAGCGCCTAATGGAGATATCTTTTCCATTATATCCCTTCTCCCGCCATAAGCGCCTATTGGAAGCCCGCCGCCGATAATCTTTCCAAGGCATGTCAGATCAGGTTTTATTCCATAATATTCCTGCGCGCCTCCGTAAGCCAATCTAAAGCCTGTTATTACCTCATCAAAGATAAGTAATATATTGTTCTCAGCAGTTACCTTGCGCAGACCCTCAAGAAACCCCTCCTTTGGAGGAACAACACCCATGTTTGCAGCAACAGGCTCAACAATTATACATGCCATATCTTTTCCATGCTCAGCAACCGCCTTTTTTACTGCATCCAAATCATTATACGCAACTGTCAGGGTATGTTTTGCAAGGTCATCTGGCACACCTGCGCTGTCTGGCACGCCCATTGTTGCCAATCCAGAGCCTGCCTTAACAAGCAGGCTGTCTGCATGGCCGTGATAGCATCCTTCAAACTTTAATATCTTATCCCTGTTTGTAAAACCACGGGCAAGGCGCAGGGCGCTCATTGCTGCCTCAGTGCCTGAGCTTACCAATCGCACAAGCTCCATTGAAGGGAGTGCCTCATTGAGCATCTTTGCAAACCTGACCTCAAGGGCAGTAGGCGCACCGTAGCTTGTGCCTTTTGAAATGGCATTCTTTATCATCTTTGTTACCTTTGGATTTGCATGGCCGAGTATCATCGGCCCCCATGACAGGACATAGTCAATAAACTTATTCCCATCCACATCATATATATAGCAGCCCTTTGCCCTTTTAATAAATATAGGCTCGCCGCCAACAGACTTAAATGCGCGCACAGGGCTGTTTACACCGCCG
>CAKKRA010000341.1 GCA_919902475.1 Nitrospiria bacterium | reverse complement strand
AACATAATGGCTGTATTAAATCATACCCTTTGCAGGGAGTCAAGGAAATCAAAAAATTTTATCAGCTATACAAAAAGATTGTGAGCAGATAAAATATGTTAATGTTGATTTGACCCAACCTGTCTGAGTTTTTATTTCTCCTTGACTTTATCATATTTCCATTGTAATTTATCACTGACTATAGAATAAGTATAAAAATAAGTGTTATCTACTTATTGTGGATATAAAAGTGATAAGAATTGATTTCGAAAGGAACCGAGAAGATGGCTGAAAGTAGAGTTCTATCATGGCTGGATTCTTTGAGTAAGGTAGGCGGGCTTGTGGCAGGTGTGGCATTAATAGGATCTGTGGCATATGATTGGGCTTATTTATATGCTATAGGAGCGTCATTCTCCGATATACCGACGTCTGTGGCTGACCACATACGGAGCGCACTCAACTGGATGCCTAATGCTGTCTTGGTTGTTGGGATTGTTGTCGCATTGGAACTTTTTTTAAGGCGGTCTGAGCAGGGTATGACAGAAGAAGAGCTTATCAGAACATCTCCTCATCCGAGATTTACTGCATGGTTCAGAAAATCACCAAGCACTCTTACTTTTTTTGTTGCCCTAACAATTCCGGTTTTTTACATACTTTTTGGTCATCGTTTTTCATCTGGTCTCGGATTTACTTTCGCAATTCTTTGGTTTTCATTCAGTTCGTGGGTTAACAGCCACCCACGGATAATGGAAAAGCGGTCTCCAGAATTAAGATTTGTAATACACTGGTTGCCACCAGTCGTAATTTGGATTGCATCCATGGGTTATACATCAGGTGCTGTTTTGTGGTATCCAGTTGAGAAACCTATTCATTCTACCCTCTATCTTAAGAATGAAGCTGCTCCAATTCAGTTACGAGCCATTCGCTTTTTTGACAAAGGCATTGTCTACAAATCGGCACCTGACCTACCTGTGGTGTTTGTAAAATGGGAGGATGTTATTAAGATTGAGAAACCCACTGAGAAACCTTGGCAAGGTGTGATAAAGAAATGGTTCGATTTTCCAAATGATGAGATCATCAAAATAAAAGAGAAAAGTTTGGAAGAGGACAAAAAGAAATGACGTTGCCAGCAACGGCAGATAACAACCAGATGACATGAACGAGTGTTACAGAGTAGAGGGGAAAAATACGGTCAGACCTACAAAATACACTTTGCAATGAGGTTAAGCTAAGAGAGGCTGAAATGTATAATTTTGATGCGACCTCAAATATCTCTTTTCTTGCATATAAAAACAAAAGACTGTAACTTTTTATAAAGAAAATTGAGAAATGGAACCCAGCATATCAATATTTAAAACTATTAGGGGTGGAGTAGGGGTCTGGTCTACACCCTTTACAGGGCTTA
>CAKKRA010000340.1 GCA_919902475.1 Nitrospiria bacterium | reverse complement strand
GTTATTTAAAGATAGTCAATTTTGTAAAGAGTGTTATTGACGCATAATTATTTCAATATGAGGCAAGTAAATCAACAAAATAACTGGCAAACAAAAAACCGGTGAGGTTTGCGGTATTGTAAACGATTTAGGTCGCTCAATATGATTTTAACTTATGATAATAAAAAATCGGAAAAAGAAATATTTGACGGCACGAAAAAGGCTGCGCTTAAATCTGTTTCCGGCAAAGGTTCGCCAAGCAAGCTGATACAGGGAGATAATCTGGCGATTATCAAAACCTTGTTGGAAGATTGTAAGTTGGGCGGCAAGGTTGAGTTGATTTATATTGACCCTCCCTTTGCCACCAACGGACATTTCAAGATGAGCGAAGGCAGGGCAAATACCATCAGCATGGCCAACGGCGATGACATTGCCTACAGCGACACATTAGTCGGAGCCGGTTTTTTAGAGTTTTTACGGGAGCGGTTAATCTTTTTGCGGGAACTGATGTCGGATAAGGCTTCAATCTATCTGCATATTGATTATAAAATCGGCCACTATGTGAAAATCATCATGGACGAAATTTTCGGCAGAAAAAATTTTAGAAATGATATTACGCGAGTTAAATGTAATCCAAAAAACTTTGACCGTAAGGCTTATGGCAATATTAAAGACTTGATTCTTTTTTATTCAAAATCTGAGAGTCCAACATGGAACGACCCGACCACTCCTTTTACGGAAGAAGATATTACAAGACTTTTCAAAAAGGTTGATAAAGACGGGAGAAAATATACAACGATTCCCTTGCATGCCCCGGGAGAAACGGTAAGCGGAAGAACCGGACAGGAGTGGCAAGGAATGAAACCGCCGCAAGGAAGGCATTGGCGGAGCGCCCCGGAAATATTGGAACAATTGGATGAACAAGGGCTTATAGAATGGTCAGCAACCGGAGTGCCGAGAAAAAAGATTTATGCAGATGAAAAAGAAGGCAAGAAAATGCAGGATATTTGGGAATTTAAAGACCCGCAATATCCATCGTATCCCACAGAGAAAAATTTGGAATTATTAAAATTTATAATTCAGTCTTCCTCTAACGAAGGGG
>CAKKRA010000339.1 GCA_919902475.1 Nitrospiria bacterium | reverse complement strand
TTTAATTGCGTGCGGTTCAAGGCCAAGGTGATTCCCTTTCATATAGCAGTTTGCAACAGGCCCTGATATCCAGTCTGTATTCAGGCCCACGAGATTCAGAAGCTCCCTGCCAATGATGGTAATCTCTGCCTGATCAATTCCATAGGGGCAGAAGATGGAGCAGCGTCTGCATTCTGTGCACTGATAATAGTAGTACCATATCTCCTTTAATACATCCTCTGTCAATTCCCTTGCTCCTGCCGTCTTGCCGAGCATCTTGCCTGAGGCTGTAAAATATTTTCTATAGATTGACCTTAGAAGCTCTGCCCTCATAACAGGCATGTTCTTTGGATCGCCTCCACCTAAAAAGAAATGGCACTTGTCAGCGCATGCCCCGCACCTGACGCATATATCCATGAAGATATGGAATGAACGGTATTTTAAGAGCCTGTCCTTTATGCCTTCTATTACAGTCTCTTTCCAGTTTTCAGGGAGCTTCCAGTCCTTGACATCAGGGGACCAGTCCCTTGCATTTGGAAAATCAACTGTTGTAAGATTCTTGCCCTTTGCGCCGTAGCAGTACATGCCCTGCTTAAATTCCGCAGCCGTGTCCATCCAGCTTTTTTTCGGCGGCTTTTGGTCTATCTTTGACAACTCTTCTGGTTTTGGGAGTTTAATATTTGCCATGCATTACTCCTTTTCCACCGGTATATCCGCTGACTTCATCTTTGCCCTGAAATCATCCTCGTATTCCTCGTATGTATGAACCTTTACAGGATAGTTCCACGGGTTGATATGCCTCTTCATGCGGCTGTTATTTGCAAGGTTCCTTGTCGGGCTCAAGAAGACGCCTGCCATATGCACAAGCTTGCTGAACGGGAAATATGCAAAGAGGGCGCTGACAAGGAATACATGAATATAAAAAATAACCCCAATCCCTTTTGGGATGATTAGATTAAAAGTGAGCAGGCCCATTATCAATTCCTTTGCGCTGACAATATCGGTCTTGATAAAATATCTCATCAGGATGCCTGAAACAGCTATTGCAATAATCAGAAAGAGCGGGAAGTAGTCGCTTGTAAGGGAGATATATCGCACCTGTGGTATATAAAATCTCCTGAACAGAAGATACGATGCAGCGCCGAGAAGTGCTATGCCGCTGATAAAAAGTCCTGGCGTGCCTATCTGCATGAATCCGTCAAATGCCTCTATTAAATGCAGGAATGGGAGCGCTGGCTCTGTAAATAATCTGAAATGCCTTACTAAGACAATCAGAAATGACCAGTGGAATGCAAGGCTTCCGATCCATAGCCACTTCTCCCATCTGTGGGCAAATGCGCTTCCATTATATAACTCGCTTCGCGTGTTTCTGAAGAGCGAGCGGAAAATTAGAACCTCAAGCCCCATCCTGCCGATTACGCCGAGTGTGGTTGAGGGGTTGTCTAATTTATTCTGCTTGATCCATGGAAGCGAGTTCTGCTGGCCTGCTGTTGTCGGGATGCGGAACGGGACAGGCGAGCGCCCCCATTTTATAACACGATAAACAACGCCTATAATAAAAGTTGCAAAGGCGAGATAGGGTATGATAACGCCAAAGAGAAGATGCAGATTCGCAGCCCCTGCCCCAACTAAGGCAATTAAGACAAGTATTATTACTGCAATAAAAGCAGCCGATGCCCCCATTTTTTGCCCTCTTTAATAAGTATAGAAATTACTCTTCTTTAACCTCAGTTAAAATATTTGCCCTTCTCAACAGATTAAAGGTCATGTTCTTAACCTCATTCGCCTTAATATCATAGAGCGTCTCGCGGCTATTCATGTAAATATCAAAGGAAAGAAGGGCTATTTTATCAATCCTGTCATCAAGAATCAACAGCTCTGGATAAAGACTGCCTTCATTAATCTCTTCATTCAGCACATCCTTGACCGCCTTTTTTAGAGAAAAAATAAAACCCATGGCCTTTGATGCTGTAAATTCCTGTATTGCGCTTATCCTGATTACATTTTCAAGAAAAGAGGAGATATTTTTAGAATCTGTTTCACTGCTGAGGATTTCATTAAATATATCCTCTATGCCATGAAAGATGGTCTGCCCAATTGGATTAGCAAAAGGGTCTTTCTGCGTTTTTAGAAAATTTGATGTCTGGACAGGGTAAACAGAGAGTATCTCATCAAACCATCTTTTTAAAATATCATCTTTTTTTGAAGATAGAAGATTAGTTAGATTCATTTACCCCTCACCCTGTCCCTAACACTTCTTTACATTTTTAATGTCATTCCCGCAGAGTCTCTGAGCGGGAATCTATAAATAGATAAAACTGGATTCCTGCTAAAAGCATGCAGGAATGACATGCTTCCAGTCTTAATTTTGCATTTTGCATTTTGATATTTTCATTTATATTACAGCCCCATGCCCATTTCAATGTACTTGCACGGGCATACCTCTGCGCATATATGACAGCCGATGCACTTTGTGTAGTCAGTGAACATAATCTGGCCAACAGGCCTGCTCTTGTCTCTGCTGATTGCCTCCCTCGGGCAGAAGACCCTGCATCGGTCGCAGGTAAAGCATAAGCCGCAGCTCATGCACCTCTTTGCCTCTGCTGCTGCCTCATCAAGCGTAAGCGCCTTATTTACCTCTTCAAAGCTTTTTATACGCTCTTTTGGGGGCAGCTCCTTTACATTATTGCGGGGCGCCGGCAGATAATAATCAAGCTTCATATCTGTATGCTTTACAGGCCTTGGGTTTCCCGGGTCTCTATATTTTTGGCCATGAATATATGCATCTATTGCCCTTGCTGCCTTTCTTCCGTGTCCAACAGCAGTTGTTGCAATATCAAGGTTAAGGACATCGCCGCCTGCGTATACGCCTTGTATTGAAGTCTCTTTAATGGCATTGGCGTCTATCCAGCCGTTTTTATTTTTCAACGCATCCATACCTGTTAAATCAGGCTCCTGGCCTATTGCAGCTATAACAGTATCAGCGTCCACAGAGAAATCAGAGCCTTCAATAGGAACAGGCCGGAAACGGCCCGATTTATCCTTTTCACCTAACTCCATTTTCACACATTTTAAATCTATAGAACATTCAGGCTTGCCGGACTCTCCTATTACACAGACAGGGGCAGCGAGAAACTCAATTTTAACACCCTCTTCCTCTGCTGCTGTTATCTCATGCCTAATGGCAGGCATCTCATCCCTTGTTCTTCTGTAGACTATTGTTACATCCGAGCCGAGCCTTTTGCATGTTCTTGCAGCATCAATGGCTGTATTGCCGCCGCCGATAACAACCACCTTCTTGCCGACATTTACTTTTTCGCCTTTATTTATCCTGCGCAGGAAATCTATGCCTGAAAAAACAGTGGGGTGAGCTTCACCTTCTACATTAAGCTTTGTGCCCTTCTGTGCGCCGACAGCAACATATACGGCATTGTAATTCTTTTTTAAATCCTCAAATGAAATATCAACGCCGACCTTTGTATTGCACTTTAATTCTACGCCTAAGTCAAGGACATTCTGGATTTCGGCATCAAGTATCTCCCTCGGAAGACGGTATGAAGGTATGCCGTATCTGAGCATGCCTCCCGGCTTTTCTGCTGTTTCAAATACAGTTACAGTATAGCCCCTTCTTGCGAGCTGATATGCACAGGAAAGGCCTGACGGACCTGCGCCAATTATTGCCACCTTTTTATCTTTATTCTTATCAGTGAGTTTTTTGAATTTAAGCCCTCTTTTAAGACCGTGGTCTCCGACAACCCTCTCAAAGTTATTTATTGCGACAGAGCCGTCCTCTTTATACTGCCTGTTACAGCCGCTCTCGCATGGGTGCGGACAAATCCTTCCATGTATTGCAGGAAAAGGATTTTTGTCTGTCAGGATATGCCATGCCTCATCAAAGGAGTCTTCAACAGGCCTCTTAAAATCCTTTGCCTGTGCAACATAGGTCAGATAGCCCCTGATGTCCTCGCTGCTCGGGCATTTTGCGCTGCACGGAGGAGTCCTCCTTACATACACAGGGCATTGCCAGCTCTCGCCGTTTATAACTATCATCTCTGATGGCGAGGCTGTCTTAACCTTTATAACCTCAACCGCACTAACAATGTCTTCTAAAGTTTGTGTTGCCATTTATCAGCCACCTCCCTATAACCATAACAGTTTAGTCATTCTAAAAGAATGCCTAAACTTTAATGCAAAATGCAAATTTTAAATTGAAAATTGTAAAATTTTAGGCCTTTTTCTTTTTAAATTTGCATTTTTCATTTTGCAATTTACAATTTTCAATGATGTTTAGCGGTTTACTTTAAACTGCTAAACAGTTTCCTATAACCTGACCTGTGCAGAGGTATTAAATGTTGTACGCGCAAAGCGGTATGTATCTATATGATATTTT
>CAKKRA010000338.1 GCA_919902475.1 Nitrospiria bacterium | reverse complement strand
CTTCGCGGAGCGGCACGGCCTGCGACTCGGTTCGGCGCTCCCCCTCGACGTGCGTTCGGGCCGGGCGACGTTCCGCATCGCGGGCATTCTCGACGACGAGGGCCCCGCGAAGGCCCTCGCGGGAAAGGTCGTCGTGATGAGCGTCGCGACCGCGGCCCGGCACTTCGGACGCGGCGACCGCTGCGATCGCATCGAGGTCGCGTTCGACGGCGCGACCGCGGACGAACTGCGTCGGGCCCTGGGCCCGGCGTCCCGGGTTTCGCCGGCGCCGAAGTCCAATAGGATCATCGACTACCTGCGTTCCCAGCAGCGCACGGTGCTTCTCGGCGTGACCGTGATTGCCGCCACCCACCGCAATCTCGAGGACGACATCAAGGCTGGCCGCTTCCGCGAGGACCTGTATTACCGCCTGAACGTTTTCCCGATCGAGATACCGCCGCTGCGCGAGCGCATCGAGGACCTGCCGCTGCTGGTGGCCGAGATCAACGACCGGCTGAACCGCGGGAATACTACCGTCCAGCTGTCCCCGGTCGCGTACGCCGCCCTTAAGGCCCACCTCTGGCCCGGGAACGTGCGCGAGCTCGCCAACCTCATCGAGCGCCTGGGCATCCTGCACGGCGGCAAGCCAGTGGCGCTTGAGGATCTGCCGCCGAAATACCGGCGGCGGGAGGCGGAGGCGGCGTGCCTCGCCGCGACGCCGGGGGTGGGCGAAGGCGAGTCGGCGAGCCTGCCGGCCGGAGGCATTGATTTGCATGAGTACCTGCGCGATATCGAGGTCCGGTGTATCACCCTGGCGCTTTCCGAGTCCGAGGGTGTGGTCAGTCGAGCGGCGGAACGGCTCGGACTGCGGCGCACGACGCTGGTCGAGAAACTGCGCAAGTACAATTTGCAGCGGGCGGGATCCAACGAGGGCGCGCACGCACTCGAGAGCGCCACCGAAGGCAGGACGTGGCGGGAAGACGGGGCGCCGTCCGCGCTCGGCGCGCTGCGGGTGGCAGTGGGATAACGCGCGATCGATTTAAATTTCATGCCGAGGTCGCCGCCGGACGCGCGACTTTCCCGCTGCGCGTGCCGGCCACGCCGAGTCCTCCCAGCCAAGGTTGCCGGACACAACTGCCGGAAACCGGGCGGTTCACGGCGGTGTAGAACCGGCGCTCGCCCGGCGTGAGTATGCACCGCCAGCACCGACTCAGGGCAGAGGTGTAGAGTATGACTTCAA
>CAKKRA010000337.1 GCA_919902475.1 Nitrospiria bacterium | reverse complement strand
TCTATAAAGAAGAGACAAAAAAGCTGACAGACCCGCCAAAGAAAAAGGCATTTGAGGCAGAGTGCGCATCATGCCATTACACAGGATACACATTAAAACAGGTTGGCGATGAATATGTCGCAGGCGCAGTAAATGACCCGAATGGTGAGGTTGATTTTGATGGGGACGGTATCCCGAATTAACTGAACATAGGATGCGAGGTGTGTCATGGAGCAGGCTCTGAGCATGTTAAGGCGCCGATTGCAAAGAGGGCTGTAACCATTGTAAGCCCGGGCAAGCTTTCTCCGGAAAGGTCAAGCATAATCTGCGGCCAGTGCCACAGCAGGCCCCTTGGCCTTACAAATAATGAGCAACCGATAAACAAGGATTACAAGATGATGCTGCCCGGCATAAGCAGAAACGAGTTTCTAATAAATTACACATCCAGAGAAGATGCTGCTGAAAAGGATTACTGGCCTGATGGCATCCATTCTAAGTCGCATCACCAGCAGTATACTGATTTTATTAAATCAAAAAAATACAGAAACGGCGATCAGCTTTTATCCTGTGCAGACTGCCATAATCCTCATGGTATGACTGGATTCAAACATCAGATGCGCGCAGATGTAAAAGATGAAAAAAATTCCCTCTGCACAACATGCCACAAGGATAATAGTGATATAAAGAAACATATGCAGGCAAAAATCGGCTTTGCTGAAAAAGGCATAATAAACTGCGTTGACTGCCACGCAGCAAAGACAATGCAGACAGGCGCAGGATTCGGCAAAGGCTTGACAGGCAAAGATGGCAAAAATTACTGGATGAATGATATTACATCACATATCTTTGATGTGCCAAGAATGGATAATATAGGAGTAAAGGGTGTTGATCCCGGAAAGGCGATGCCAATACCATATACAAATAAGTGCGGCATCTGCCATAAGGCTGACGGCCTATAGCAGATTTGTTTTGGAAAGATAAATGGAATATGCTATAGTAGGGGCAATTCATAAATTGCCCCTACTAAGAAAATGATTGTGATCTTATGAATCCTGTAGCAAAGATATTAATAATCAGTGGAATCATCTTAATAATATCCGGCCTTATCTGGCAGTTTGGGGGAAAGTTTCTGCCGCTTGGCAGATTGCCAGGAGATATTGTAGTTGAAAAGGAGAATTTCCGCTTCTATTTTCCAATTGCAACATCAATTATCTTGAGTATATTACTTTCACTACTACTATTCCTGTTCAGATATTTTGGTAAATAATGGAACTCTGGATATACACAATTGGCAGTGTAGTTTTGGTCAGCGCATTATCATTTATAGGCATTCTAAGCCTTTTATTTGACAGAGAGAGGCTTAATAAAATGCTGCTCTTTCTTGTCAGTTTTGCCATTGGCGGCTTATTTGGCGATGCTTTTATTCATCTTATTCCTGAGTCATTTGAAAAACTCGGCACAAAATTGACAACATCCCTGTTTATTGTTTTTGGAATCCTCCTTTTTTTTGTATTGGAAAAATTCATACGCTGGAGGCATTGCCATATACCTACATCAGAGGATCATCCGCACCCTTTGGTTACAATGAATTTAATCGGAGACGGCGTGCACAACTTTATAGACGGCTTGCTTATTGGGGCAAGCTATATAGTGAGCATCCCTATTGGAATCACAACAACAATTGCAATTATTCTACATGAAATACCGCAGGAGATCGGAGACTTTGGCGTGCTTGTTCACGGCGGACTCTCTATTAAAAAGGCGCTGTTCTTCAATTTTATGTCCGCCTCTTTTGCTATTCTCGGCGCAGCCATCTCACTGGTTATTGGGTCGCATATTGAGGGCTACACAGCAGCGCTGCTGCCGATTACAGCAGGGTGCTTTTTATATATCGCTGGCTCTGATCTTATCCCCGAGCTTCACCACGAGGTCAGGGCATCAAGATCCTTATTGCAGCTTATTTCAATAATGATGGGCGTGGGAATCATGGCCCTCTTAGCTCTGGTTGAGTAAAAGTGTGGTGTATATTTAATCGTGCTTTCCAAGTTTTATGCCATCCTTCATAACATTCTGTATACCAAATTTTAAAACTTTTACATTGACTTTATTGGCAAATAGTTGTAAAAATGCTTCTAATGATTATCGGTATCCCTAAGGAAATTAAGGATAACGAATATCGCGTTGCATTAATACCTTCTGGCGCAGGTCTTCTTGTAAAAAGCGGTCATAAGGTTATTATACAAAAGTCAGCAGGCATTGGAAGCGGATTTACAGACAATGAATATAAAGAAATAGGGGCAGAGATTGCTGATGATGCAAAGAATGTCTATGACAAGTCAGAGCTGATAGTCAAGGTAAAAGAGCCTTTATCAGCAGAATATCCTCTAATAAAAGAGAATCATATAATCTTTACCTTTCTCCATTTATCAGCAGACAAAGAACTAATCAATGCCCTTATTAAAACAAGGGCCGTATTTATAGCCTATGAAACAGTAGAGCTTGAAGATGGCAGCCTGCCGATACTTACACCTATGAGTGAGGTTGCAGGAAGATTATCTGTGCTGATTGGCGCACAATATCTAATGAAACCTGCTGGCAGCATGGGAATACTGCTTGGAGCCGTGCCGGGCGTAAAGAGAGGAA
>CAKKRA010000336.1 GCA_919902475.1 Nitrospiria bacterium | reverse complement strand
TGACCTTCTTAACAGCATTGCCATTTTTGCAGACAAATTTAAGATGCAGGCGCCGGAGATTAATGAAAAGAATGTGTTAAAACTAATAAAGGCAAGGCATCCGCTTCTGCTTTATTCAGCAGTGCAGAAGAGCAGGATAAAAGATGTTGTGCCTATTGATGTCCACATTGGAGAAGATAAAAGCGTAATGGTTATAACAGGTCCGAATGCAGGTGGAAAGACTGTTACAATAAAGAGCATTGGACTGCTGTCTGTCATGGCATTATCAGGCATGCCTGTTTCAGCGGATTCTTCATCAACCATTCCGCTCTTTCATAATCTCCTCGTTGATATTGGCGACAGGCAGTCAATTGCAGACAACCTCTCTACCTTTACTGCGCATCTGTCAAACCTCATGGATTTTTTGAATAAGGCGGATTTTCATACCCTTGTCCTGATAGATGAGCTTGGCACAGGCACTGATCCAGAGGAGGGCGCTGCCCTTTCCTGCGCTATATTAAAAGAGCTAAAAGCAAAAGGCTCTTTAATATTTGCCACAACACATTTGACAGATATAAAGGTATTTGCGCATAAGACAGAGGGCATGGTAAATGCCTCAATGGAAATTGACCATAAGACGCTTGCGCCTTTATACAGATTAAGGATTGGCGAGCCAGGGCAGTCCTTCGCAATTGAAACAGCAAAGAGATTTGGAATGCCTGAGGCAATTATTGAATCTGCAAAGGCTATGCTCGGCAAGGGAAGGACTGAGCTTGAAAACCTCTTGCATGACCTTGAGCAGAAAAGAAAATACTATGAGAGTTCCATTGAAGGCATAAAGAAGCATGAAAATGAATTAAATGAGAAGCAAGAAAGGCTTGATAGATTAGCAAAGGATGCAGAGGCAAAAAAGAAAGAGATATTTGCAAAGGCGTATAAAGAGGCGTCAGAGATTATTGCAGATGCAAAAAAGCAGATGAACAGCCTTCTTGAAGAGATAAAAAAGGCTGAAAAGGATAAGGCAAAGATAATTCTTAGAAAGGCATCCACTGCGCAGGAGCAGGCAATAGAAAAGACAAAGGAATACAAAGGCGCTGACACGGAGGCGCTCTCAATGGATGAGCTTAAAGAAGGGGATGTGGTATTTGTAAAATCCATTGGAAGCGATGCAGCTATTACAAAACTCTTAAGG
>CAKKRA010000335.1 GCA_919902475.1 Nitrospiria bacterium | reverse complement strand
AAGTCAGTAGGTGGGCTGCGCCCACCGAAAGAAAGGAGGAAATATTTTATGAAAAGGACAAAAATGTTTCTATTGCTAATCGGCACGCTCTTTGCCATTGCCGTAACCGCATCATGCGGCGGCGGAGGAGGAGGCGGAGACGGAGGTGGAACACAGCCATCTGGAGGCGGCGGTGGAGGTGGAACTTCCGTTCAGCTTCCGAAAACAGGGCAGACAGCCTGTTATAGTGGAGCAGGCCTTCTCCGTAATTGCGCAGGCACTGGAGAGGATGGAGAGAAGCAGGCAGGCGTTTCCTGGCCAAATCCGAGGTTTACGGACAATGGAAATACAGTAACAGACAATCTTACAGGGCTTATGTGGCTTAAGGATGCAAACTGCATTGCAACCCAATATCCAGCCTTTGACACTGATGGCATTGTTGGGGATGGGGTGGTTGATTGGCAGCCTGCCCTTAATTTTGTGACAGGCATTAACAATGGGACATATCCAAACTGTCGAGCAGGCTACGCTGACTGGCGTCTTCCTAATGTGAATGAGCTTGAGAGCCTTATAGCTGCAGGGCGGCCAAACATTGCTACATGGCTAAATGCTCAGGGATTTATCAATATGGATATAAGCAACTTGAGCTACTACTGGTCATCTACTACCTATATCAACAATACAATGAACGCATGGTATGTATTTACGTATGATGGCACCGTGCTCGCCACCAGTAAGAACTTTTCACGCTATGTGCTGCCTGTGCGTGGGACAACCTCAGGTGCGGCACAGATATGGAAGACAGGGCAAACAACCTGCTATAGTTCAGCAGGCGCTGTCCGTAATTGCGCAGGCACTGGAGAGGATGGAGAGAAGCTGGCGGGTATTTCCTGGCCGAACCCAAGGTTTACAAATAATGGAAACGGGACAGTTACAGGCAACCTCACAGGGCTTATGTGGCTTAGGGATGCAAACTGCATTGCAACCCAATACCCAGCCTTTGACACTGATAACATTAACGGGGATGGGAATGTTGCCTGGCAGAATGCCCTTGATTTTGTGGCAGGGATAAACAATGGGACATATCCAAACTGTCGTGCAGGGTATACTGACTGGCGCCTTCCCAACAGAAAGGAAATGCACAGCCTCACAGACTTCTCACAAGGAGACCCAGCCCTACCATCAGGCCATCCATTTGCAAATGTGCTGGCTGTCTACTACTGGTCATCTACTAGCTATGCAACCGATAGAACCTTCGCATGGCGTGGTACTCCGTCGTCTGTCGGCTTCTTCTTCGGCGACAATAAAATCAACGATAGCGGTGTATGGCCTGTGCGTGGCGGACAGTAAGTGATTCGGGGATTTTATTATGTAGAAATAGGCGAATGAAGGATAATAGCGGGGGCGGGATAGCCTCGCCCCTACTTTTTTTACTCAGCATATCTTGTCGGGTCTTTAATCCCTGCCTCTTTAAACCCCTTTTTTCTTAA
>CAKKRA010000334.1 GCA_919902475.1 Nitrospiria bacterium | reverse complement strand
CATCGCCAAAAAGCCATGCAACATCCCAGTTCTGATAAATAGTAGCGCCATTGCAGGCGCCTTCTCCTATTTCAGATATTATTACACACAAAGATAGCAACGGACCCTTAGGAATTGTGGTCTTGGTTACAGTAATGTTTTGTGTTGTAGTAAAACCGCATTGGTTTGTTGCTGTAACTGTTATTACATTTTCACCTTCATTAAGCTGGATATTTGCAGTAAAGGTGCCATTAGAAACTGTAACTGATATGTCGTTTACTGTAACCTGTGCTAAATTGTCATCTATCGTCCCTGTAACTGTTATGGAGGAATCGGTAAGAGTGGAACCATTGGCAGGAGATGTAATGTTAACCTTTGGAGGGCCTAATATGGTTACAGTAATATAAGAGCCTGGACTGCTTCTTAGCTCTACGGATATTAGATTATCCTTGTTCAGGGCAACAGTTTTTGTAATGCTTCCTATCTGCTGGTTGAATTCATTTGGACTTACAACCTCTATCCCATTTATTGATATTACTGCGCTGCTAATTCTGTTATTTCCTGCATCATCGCCATTAATTATGCAGAGGGTATATGAACCAGCATTAGCAACAGAGAAGTTAGACTCAATAACCGCTGGCTTGCCTGTATCCCTCTGATATACAGCAGGGCCAAAGACAGGAGAGCCTGAACAGCAGGGGGGGGAGGCAAGGAGTTGAGAAGGTAAAAAAAACAGGAGATTTAACAGGAAAAGAATAGGCATGAACAACGCCACTCTAAAGTCCTTTTTCACCATATTAACCCCATATAGACTAAAGGTTTCTGATGAGAAATAGTTTAGTCTACTAAGCACTTAGAGTCAAGATGTTTTTTTCTGGATGTTCTTAAGAATTTAGCGAAATCAAACTCTTATAGGCAGGATAATCCTCTCTTTATCCACTTAGACGAAACCTAATGGGCAGTCACCTTTTTCTTTTTCAGTCCCCCTTTTGGTGACACAGGCGCCCCGCCTTTTTTAAGATAAAGGTAGAGCATCAAAGAAATAATAAAGATTACAATGCTAATTGTCTGTGCAGTGGAGATATAGCCTCCTATTGTAAGCTGGTCGCCTCTGAAACCTTCTACAATAAATCTTGCAATCCCATAGGCCATGCCGTATATAAGGAAAAGCTGGCCGTTGAATTTAATCTTTTTTCTTAAAAGAAATACCATTGCAAATATCGCAAGGTCAAGTATAAGTTCATAGAGCTGTGTTGGATGAAGCGGTATGCCGAGAGGCGCAGCAGCGTCAGGATTTGTAAATGTAATAGCCCAAGGCAGGTTTGTCGACTTCCCGTAGCTGCAGCCATTAAGTGTGCAGGCGCCTCTTCCGATGGCCTGACCGAGTATGACTGACGGGGTTACAGTATCTGTGAAGAACCAGAAGGAGAGTTTGTGTTTTTTTGTAAACCAGATTGCGGTCAGAAGCCCGGCAATAAGTCCGCCGTGGATTGCAAGTCCGCCTTTCCATATTGCAAACATCTCAAGCGGGTTTTTAATAAAATATGCAGGGTCAAAAAACAGGACATAATATATCCTTGAGCCTATTATTGCTGCAAGTATGGCATAGAATACAAAATCATACACAAGATCAGGGTTTAGCCCCCTCCTCTTTGCCTCTCTTGCGCCGAGTATTGTGCCTGCAATAGCAGCAATGGCAATCATTACGCCGTATGCCCTTATCTCAAAACCGAAGATTTTAAATAGGATTGGATACATTTATTCCTCTACCTTAATTGTATAGAATGTTGTGCTCTCTCCTCTTTTGACCAGCAATAAGAGGGTATCACCCTTTTTCTTCTTACCTATCAATTTTTCATAATCATCAATCTTCTTTACAGGGGTTTTGTCTATTTCCAATATTACATCTCCCCTTCTTATGCCCGCGTCAAAGGCAGGGCTGCCTCTCTCCACCTCTGCAACTATGACTCCCTCTGCCTTTTCAAAGCCGAACTGCTTGGCAAGCTCAGGTGTTATATCCTGAACGCGCATGCCGAGTTTATTATTTGTCTCTTTTACTATGTCTGCTGAAGCTTCTTTTTCTTCGGGCAGCTTTCCTATTTTTACTGTGATAACCTTTTCAGCGCTTTCTCTGATAACCTTTACCTTCACATCCTTCCCAACAGGTGTATTGGCAACTGTTGCAGGGAGCTCTTTCATTTTCTTTATCTTCTTGCCGTTAAACTCAATGATTACATCGCCCCTCATGATTCCTGCCTTTTCTGCCGGCCCTCCGGAAATGACATCGCCAACTAAGGCGCCCTCCTCACTTTTCAGATTCAACGACTTTGCAAGCTCCTTTGTAACCTCCTGTATCATGATGCCGAGCCAGCCTCTTGTTACCTTTCCTTCTTTTTCAATCTGTGGCAGGAGATTTTTTACAGTATTTATAGGTATGGCAAATCCTATGCCCTGACCAGATGCAGTTATGGCAGTATTTATGCCCACAACCTCACCCTTCATGTTAAATAGGGGGCCGCCGCTGTTTCCAGGGTTTATTGAGGCGTCTGTCTGGATAAAATCATCATACGGGCCTGCGCCGATTACACGTCCCTTGGCGCTTACAATTCCTGCGGTGACAGTGTGTCCAAGCCCAAATGGATTGCCTATTGCCAATACCCATTCTCCAATCTCAAGTTTGTCAGAATCTCCAAGTTCGGCTATCGGAAGTTCTCCTTTATCCTCTATCTTCAATAAGGCAATGTCAATTTTTTTGTCTTTGCCTATTACCTTTGCCTTGAACTCCCTTTCATCATTAAGCCGTACCATTATCTCTTCTGCATCCTCTATAACATGATTATTGGTTAGTATCAGGCCGTCCTTTCTTATAATAAAGCCTGAGCCGAGGCTCTGTGTTTTGAAATCCTTTGGAAGCTCACCCAAAAAATCATCCCAAAAATCCCTGAAGTCTTTATCATAGGGGCCTTGGCCGTGAGGGCTGCGCTCTTTAGGCTCTCCTTTTTTACGAGGTTTTATTATCTGCGTAGTGCTGATATTTACAACAGCAGGATTTTCTTTCTTTACCAGCTCTGCAAGTGACGGGAGTCCTTCCTGCGGTTTGGCTTTTGCTGCGCTGTAGCCGATATCTGAGTAAACAAAGGCCGATATAACTAAAGCTAAAAACAAAAATAAAAATCTTCTTTTAATAATCATTTATATTCTCCTATCATTTGTAGCAGGGGTGAACGGCCGTTCATCCCTGCAGATTCATTGCTCTTTGCCATATTTTATTGCTAATAGACATCCCATCCAATGCCAAATTTATACAGATAAAAGGTAATGAGGGAGAG
>CAKKRA010000333.1 GCA_919902475.1 Nitrospiria bacterium | reverse complement strand
TCTGGATGAGGCCGCGGAGCCGCTCGGAGTGCCCCTCCAGGTCGGTCATGGCGGTGATGAAGCGCGAGAGTCCGGAGATGATGCCAGCGGACACCGTGTTTTGAAACTCGCCCAACGCCGTGCCCACGGCGAGCACCGACTGCCCCAACTGGATTTCATCCGAATTGCCGAGGGGCAAGGCCGGCAGATCCTCGTCGTCTATTTTGAGAATTGCGACGTCGTTCATGGGGTCGCGCGCGAGCACCACGGCCGGGTATCGGTCTTCGGTGGGCGTGATCACCATGTATTCTGCGGTTGGATCGTGCACCACGTGCTTGTTCGTGAGAATAAATCCCGCGGGGTTGATGATAAACCCCGATCCCCCGCCAATCCGTATCTTGCCGTCCGGCGTATGCGGCAGTTCGTCCTCGGGCGGGGGAAGGTCCACGTGGTCGCCGTGGGGCACCATGAGCGCGTAGGGCTTTTCTCTCACGATCGCGTCATAGTCCTTGCTTACCACGATGGACACAACCGCGGGCATCACCCGTTTGACGGTATTGATAATCTGCTCTTCGTATGTTGTCGCATTCATACGATCCATGATACCATACGAGCGGAAAAAAGAATATCAAGGAATAGTCAGCCCTCGTAGTTCAACGGATTAGAATCGCCCCGTCCTAAGGGGTTGATGGAGGTTCGATTCCTCCCGAGGGCATCATGCGACAGGGGCCTATAGCTTAGTGGTAAAGCACGCGAATGGCATTCGCGGTATCGGGGTTCGATTCCCCGTAGGTCCACTAACCTTGCGCAAAATTATTTTGAGAGAAGTTATCCCGCCTCCGCTTCGCTCCGGCGGGACGCTCGGGCGGCGCGGGAGGAGGGGGGTGGGGAGGAATCCCGCGCCGTCCTCGCTCTCAAAATCCTTTGTTTTGGACTAACGATTCAAGCAACTCGCGGGGGAAAATCGGCGGAGTTTCCGCAAGCCCTTGATGATAGAAAACAGTTGAGGGAGTCAAGCCGGGTAAAGTGTTTACTTCAATAATTTGCAAATTTCCACTTTGCACGTTTACGAAAGCGTCAATTCGTGAATAACCACGAATGCCGATTTTCTCCGCGAGTTCCGCAATTCGACTTTTTACTTTCTCCAATATTTTCGATTTCATTATGTTGATTGGTGGTGGGGTGATATTGACGCCCGTGCCGCCTTGAAACTTTTCCTCGACAGTCAAAACTTCCCCCTCAACCACAGTGATACTTGGGTTTAACGATTTTATTTTTCCATTCATTTCTACAACGCCGACAGTAATTTCAACCCAGCCGGTTTTGTGTCGGTGTTTCAGCTTGTTTGCCTTGACACGCAAAGTGTCCGTCTCCACAAATTTTTCAAGCAACAGTTCAGAGGGCGGCACGGGCGGCATTTCTATTATGTCCACCTGTCCCTCAAATGTCTGCTTCGGGATAAATGGGGCTTTATTGCCCACTAACTTCACATATTTTTTAAGATCGTCCGACGAATACAGGTGGACAACCCCGGTCGTACACCCGTCTGCTCTTGGTTTTACAATCAGAGTATCTGAACCAAGTTCCTTCCTGATTTTTCTCCAAAACAATCTGAAATCAGAATCGCTGAATTTATACATCGCATCAGTTTTGACGATTTTTCCCGCTATAGCGGTTACTCCTTGAATATTGAGTTCGTCAATAAATCTTGAGGTATCCCATTTGTCCATGCAAAGACGCGATACTTTTTCGTCGGGGCCGTTGAATTTCACGCCCTTTGACGCAAGTATTTTCTGAAAAGTCCCATTTTCTCCATCTCCACCGTGAAGCGCGATAAAAACAAAATCGGATTCGTCAAAAAATTTTTTGAGCGTGAGCTTTTGCGGCTCAAAAAATTCCTCTTCGTTTTTTGCTTCCAGCAAGCCCAAACGCAAACGAGCGCGTTCCTCAAACTCGCCGAGTTTCGCTTTTGCGTTTTTATAATTTTCGCAATTCTCTGTTATTTCCTCGACTGTGTGATTGAGACAAAGATGATATGGCAAGTGCCACACATTACCTTTCGGGTCTAACAAATACGGTTGCGGTTGATATTTTTTTGAGCGGCGAAGTTTGAGCCAGACGTTAGTACCGCTCATAAGAGAAACCTGTTTTTCGGAGTTATCGCCGCCCATTATGATATTTACTCTTTTGCGTTTTCGACTCTCTTTCTGAATATTTTTCGGAAAAGGTATATTATACTGAGCGCAAGCTCGCTCTACGATATGCCGCAAAATATCGCCGTGCGTCATGCCTATACGGGACGCTTGCTGAAAAAGAAAACTGTTCTGCTCCATGCCGCTTACTGGATTGAAATCGCAAAACCAGATATCGCCGTTCGGCAACACCCACCCGTCAAATCTGCTAAAGTCGCGCATGCCGAAAAATGCAAATAATTGTTCCGCTTGCGCTTGGATTTTTTCAATAGTTGTCTTATCGAATTTCGGCGGACAATGCCATGTTACTTGGCGCGTAGGTAAATATTTTCTTCTAAAATCGAAAATCTGATGTTCGGTGTAATCCGTTTCAATTTCAGTAGGAGGCAAAGCGACGGGAAGCCCGAAGCGATTTTCGAGAATAATCATTGTGAATTCAGCTCCCTCTGCAAATGGCTCAACGACCACGCGCGTATCCATTCGCTTTGAAAAAAGAAGTT
>CAKKRA010000332.1 GCA_919902475.1 Nitrospiria bacterium | reverse complement strand
CATAGTGGAGAGCATGGAGTTCCTGCTTGATAAGATGAGGGGTACAAAGAGCAATAGAGATTTTCTTGACATGATGAACAGGTAGAGCAGATTTAGCGATAGGGGCCATCTGCTGCGGTGCGATGCCTCGCTCCGCCTTGCACTCTGGCTAAATCTGACAGTGACGCAAAAATAGGTTGTAAAAGGCTGAATTTGTGATATAATAACTTGCCCTATTCATTAGGGCATTATTAATTTTTAGGAGGAAATAATGAAGACAGATATACATCCGTCATACATTGAAACAGCTATTAGCTGCGCCTGCGGTTCGGTTGTAAAGACAAGGTCAACAATAAAAGACCTTAAAGTGGATATATGCTCTGCATGCCACCCGTTATTTACAGGCACACAGAAGATTGTTGACACCGAAGGCCGCGTAGAAAGGTTTAAAAAGAGGTATCAAAAGAAAGAGGAAAAGCCTGCAGTAAAGGAAGCGGCAAAGACCAAGGCAAAAACAAAGGGAGCAGCATAAATTCGCCCAATGAATATAGGCGGCCAAGCAGTAATAGAAGGGGTGATGATGAGGTCACCTAATGCCTTTGCAGTTGCAGTGAGAAGGCCTGATGGCCAGATAGCGGTCTGGAAGGAATCAATAAGGTTTTTTACAGGGAAATCAGTTGTTAAGTGGCCTGTTATAAGAGGCGTGCCAGCGCTTTTTGATGCATTGCTGCTTGGCATAAGGGCTTTAAATTTTTCTGCAAAAGAGGCATTGGGAGAGGATGCAAAGGACAAGGGGAATAGCAGCTTTTTAATGGGTCTTACCATTTTTGCTGCCTTTGGCATCGGCATATTTATATTTCTGATACTTCCGCTTTTGATTACATGGTTTCTCCAGATGCCATTTCCTATTATTGAAAGAAGTTCTCTTGTTTTTAATGCGGTTGATGGCGCTTTAAGGGTTATTATATTTCTTGGTTATGTTATCGCAATCTCTTTTTTAAAGGATATAGAGAGGGTCTTTCAGTATCACGGCGCAGAGCATAAGGCAGTATACGCTTTTGAGGCAGGAGAGGAAGTGGATGTTGCCAATGCAAGAAAATACAGCATACTTCACCCGAGGTGCGGCACAAGTTTTTTATTAATGGTTATGCTGATAAGCATTGTTACATTTTCATTTATACCCAGGGAATGGGAGCTTTTGTACAAGGTATTGGCAAGGATTGTCCTGATTCCTGTAATAGCTGGCATTGCATACGAATTCATAAAGCTAAGCAGTAAAAAGATGCATCATAGATTTATAAGATATCTGATATTGCCGGGGTTATGGCTGCAGAGGCTTACTACAAGAGAGCCTACTGATGAGCAGATAGAGGTGGCCATTAGGGCCTTAAAAGAGGCTGTAGCAATAGAGCCTGTAATTAATTAAAACCCCGCAAATTTAGCGGGGTTTTTTATTTGAGGGAATAATTATGTTTCAAAAATTAGAGGCAGTAAAAGAAAAATACGAGGAGCTTTCA
>CAKKRA010000331.1 GCA_919902475.1 Nitrospiria bacterium | reverse complement strand
TATTTTTTTGTGACTTATACTCCTTTCTTTTCCTTCACATACTCCCGTGTCTCCAATATCTCCGCATCCAATCTCTTCTCTATCTCTTCAAGACGGGAAACCTCATTAAATAATCTGTTAATATCAGGATCTTTTAATATATCCTTCTTGCCCTCTGCTGCTATATCAAAGACCAGCTCGCCAATCCTCTGATAAACAGATGACAGCTCTCTTTTAACCTTTTCCCTTTCATATTTAAGCTTTAATACATCAACCTCTGTCACTGCCTGCTTAACAACCTTTTTCATGCCAGTTTTAAGAAAATCAGCGCCCTTTTTTATGTCTATTTTCATCTTATCCCATTTCAGCATATTTCACCTCTCGCAGATATATGTTATTTAAAAAGTCTTACTCCCCTTTTTTTAAACAATGCAATAAGCGCAAAACCCGACAGGAAACCGCCAATATGCGCAAAGTATGCTATGCCGCCTCCTGCAGCACCAACACTCATTGCCCCACTTAAGAATTGAATGACAATCCATAAGCCAATAACAATTAATGCTGGTATTTCTATAATTCTGATAAAAAAAACCAATGGGATTAATGTTAATACCCTTGCACGGGGAAATAGCAGTATATATGCTCCCAGAACGCCTCCTATAGCGCCGCTTGCCCCAATCATTGGGAGCTTTGAACCTGGATTAACAACAGTATGTGCAAACACAGCAGCAATGCCGCATATAAGATAAAAGACTATAAACTTGATATGTCCCATTGAGTCTTCAATATTATTTCCGAATATCCAGAGATAAAGCATATTCCCTGCAAGATGAAAAAGTCCTCCGTGCAAAAACATGGATGTAAAGACTGTAGCGCTATTTGGGATATACGGCGTTAATGGCAAGTTGATACTGTTCATCAATTCATACGGTATTGCGCCATAGGTAAAGACAAAAGCCTTGCCGCTTACATCATTCAATGAAAGCTGATAAAAAAAGACAATCGCATTTACTGCAATCAATATTATTGTTACAAATGGAAAACTCTTTGTCGGATTATTATCCTTTAATGGTATCATTTTTATCCTTCATCATTTATAAGCTTATTTTACTGCAAATCACATGGAAAGTAAACACCGTTAGAAAGGCATATAAAAATTTCTTCCAATATACGGTATATATGGTATAATTAATCACAATGAGCACAAGTGGTAAGCTTTTAGAAAAGGTCTTACACGGTGCATCTGATGCAAATATTCGCTTTAATGAATTATGTCAGCTTCTTTACAAGCTGGGTTTTGAAGAGAGGATTCGTGGTAGTCATCATATTTTTACAAAAGAAGGGGTAGAAGAAATTTTAAATTTACAACCTAAAGGTTCAATGGCAAAGCCTTATCAAGTAAAACAGGTTCGTAATATAATGCTAAAGTATAAGATGGGAGGCGCTGTAGATGATTAAATACGAAGTCGTTATATATTGGAGTGAAGAAGACCATGCCTTTATTTCTGAAGTTCCAGAGTTACCAGGGTGTGCAGCAGATGGGGCTACATATCAGGAAGCCTTAACTAATGTTGAAGTGATTATCCAAGAATGGATGGAAACCGCCAAAGAACTGGGGCGTCCAATTCCAGAGCCAAAAGGTCGCTTAATGTTTGCATAAAGAATAATAGACAATAAATTTCATCAAACAAACTCCACTGCAACCTCGTTCAAAAGCAATATCCCTTTTCTTGTCAGCTTTAGATGATTATCTGCTATTTCTACTAACCCTGCGTCCATCAGTTTAGAGATTTTTTCTTTATATTGTCTCAAAAAATCTATTTTAAACATTGAATTTATTCTGTCTATGTCTATACCATCAATTGTTCTTAGCCTGACCATTATTGTCTCTGCTAATATCTGTGCTGTTTTTAAATGCTCATGTCCCACTATTGCCTTTCCATTAATTTCAATGTACTTACTAATATCAGAGATATTCCATAACCTCTTTTTATTGATATATGAATATGCTCCAACTCCAATGCCAATGTATTCTCCATTATTCCAGTATATATGATTATGCCTTGAGAAATATCCGGGTTTTGAAAAATTGGATATTTCATAAGGTATATACCCTGCCTCTTTTAATCTTGTATATGCTGTGTTATACATATCTGCTGCCTCATCATCGCTTAATAAAGATAATTTATTTTCCATGACATTTTTATCAAACAGTGTGCCTTTCTCAATACTCAAAGAATAAATAGAAATATGTTCAGGGTCTAATTTTATTGCCTTAACAAGCGTATCTTCCCAATCCTCCATTTTCTGGTACGGAATGCCATAGATTAAATCAATGCCAATATTATCAAAATTAGCGCACCTCGCGGCCTTAAACGCAGAGATTGCATCATCGGAATTATGCTGCCTGCCTAATAATTTTAACTCATTATCATTAAAGGATTGTATGCCGATGCTTATTCTGTTAAAACCTGCGCTCTTTAACTCAATTAATTTATTTTTGTCAACTGTCTTTGGATTTGCCTCTAAGGTTATTTCAATATTATCCTGCAAGTTAAAATATCTTCTGCAGTTATCTAATATCATATTTAGATGTGATGACTTTAAAATCGTTGGCGTACCGCCTCCAATATATATACTTTTAGCCTTATACTGCTTTATATCTCTGCTGCGGACTTCTATCTCCTTTAATAGGCTGCTGAGATAAGGCTCAATCAATCCCTGCTGATTATTAACAGAATTAAAACTGCAGTAATGACACTTTCTTATGCAGAAGGGTATGTGAATATATATTCCTATTTCCATTTTATTCATAAAAAAAACAAATTTATTTTATCTTGACAATAACAATTTTATTAATATATAATTTTAACAGAAAGAAGATTGGAGATGAAATGGAAAATAATATGGACAATGAAAAAATTAAAGATTTAATAACAGGTCTTGCCAATGCCATAAATAATGTGTTTTCTGAGAGCAAAGAAATCAAAGAGGCATTAAAGGTTATTGAGGAAGAAGGATACCATGTTGACCTTATCCTTGCATCAGTAACAAGGGTCTTGAAAAGGAATTCAGAAGGCAGCCTGCCAGAGATAAAGTTTGAATTCAATAACTTTGACAAATCCTTTTTAAAGGCAATGAAGATAAGGTTAGAGTTAGATAATCTTTAATTTCTTTTGTATATCATTGCTGTCTCATCACAGTCAGGAAACTTAGGGCAATTCACGCATTCAGTCCAGACCTTTTGCGGCAATTTCTTCTTATCAATCTCCTTAAAACCGATCTTTTTAAAAAAATCAGGAATATATGTCAGAACAAAGATGGTTTTTATTCCAAATTCCGATGCCTCTCTGAATATCCCATCAACAAGACCCTTTCCAATACCCTTTTTTGTATAGCCCTGCTTTACAGCAAGCGAGCGTATCTCGCCCATCCCCTCCCAGCCAATGTGAAGCGCGCAGGCTCCTAATATCTCCCTTTTCTTTCCTTCATAGATTGAAAAATCCCTGATATTCTCATAAATATCATTCAAAGAGCGGTATAGCATCAACTCTTTCTTTGCATAGTAGTTAATCAGCTCATGTATCTTCTTTGCATCTGATATCTTTGCTTTTCTAATCATTAAACCTTTAAAACAGCCTTCTCTTTTATAACAGAGGCGCCCCTTTTTATTGCCTCATAATTAAGCTCTAAAAGACTCTGTCTCTTCGCAGGAAGGATATCCTTTAAGGCATCCAACAAATTTTCCATCTTAATAATCCCTGTCCTTTTAATAAATGCGCCGAGGGCAATCATGTTAACCACCCTGTTGTCTCCTAATTCCTCTGCTATTT
>CAKKRA010000330.1 GCA_919902475.1 Nitrospiria bacterium | reverse complement strand
CATCAGGATTCCTATATTTCTGATAACCTTATAAACATGAATGATGCTGTGCAGCTTGGCAAATTCAGGCTTCCCAGCAAACTTGCCCCTTTTTTTAATTGCTGGGCAGATGCAAGCAGAAAGGAAAAAGACCTTTTTCAGACAGTCAATCACCAGTGCTCAACAGATGACTATATCTATGTTTCAAGCAGTCAGAGGTCAGGGATTATTCGGTTCCGGCACCGTTTGATTACAACAGACAAACTGAACCGGTTCCGTTTCTACAGCCTTTACTCAAATTTTTTCAACGAGAGATATGGTTCAATTTACGGCAGCGAAGAAGAAGTTACAAAATATGAGTGTGAAACAAAGATAGTTGATATAAAAAATATTTCTTTCAAAACAACCTTCTGTGTAAGGCGGTATCGCAAATTAGAAGGCCTGTATGATGCAGTATTCAAGGCAGCCGCCCTCGGTGAAAAAAATTCAGGGCTTGAGACCACGCTTGTGCTTTCAGGCGTAAGTTTTGAAAATGCTGTGAAACTTTCAAAAAGGTATCTGGAGGCAATATCGTGGAAAGAGTAGTGTATGTTGAGGTTCTTGATAAAAAGGGAGGGGTTAAGGAGCGCATTAGGCTTGATGCCTTTCCTGCAACAATTGGAAGGGCATACACCAACAATGTTATTATTGATGATAAACATGTTTGCCCTGAGCATTTGCGCATTAATCTTGATGAGAAGGGAAATTTTATTATTGAGGACCTCGGCAGTGTAAACGGGCTCTATCAGATTATTCCCTTCAAACGGGTTCCACTTATTGAGATTACCCCGAATCTGCAGATTAGCATCGGCAGTACAGTTTTACAGTTCAGAAGGCCGGAAGACAAGGTTGCCCCTGCTGAGATTGTAAAACCAGACCGGACATATCTATTCCCCTTACTTAAGCATCAGGGTGCGGCGCTCGGCATCTTTTTTCTCAGCAGCCTTGTTCTTACATTAATTAATTACCTAAATAGCTATGATAAAATTTCATCAATGAGCTTTATAGGCGAGCTGCTCGCTATCTTTTTTTTATTTGCTATCTGGGCTGGTGTCTGGTCTATGGTTAACCGCCTTCTGACGCATACATTCAGGTTTGTCTCTCATCTGTCAATAGCCAGCCTTGGAACGATTTCAATTTTATCCTTTATTATATTAACAGAATATTACTCATTCACCTTTTCGCCAGAGACCTCTCTTGATATCATAATGACTGCAGGGCTTATTATACTTGGCTCGCTGTTTTTGTTTTGCCATTTATCAATAATTCCTGCTGCCTCCCAAATTCGGCGTCTTGTATACTCAACGCTTATCTCTGCGGGCGTTGTGGGAATTTTTACATTTATCGCTTATATTGAAGATTCAAGGTTTTCCAATGAAATCAAATTTCAATCGGTTTTAAAACCAGTAAAAAACCGATGGCTGATTACATCGTCTTCTGATTCGTTTTTTGAAAATACAAAGCAATTAAAAGAAAAAGTTGATGCAAGCGCTAAGGAAGAGTGAAAAGGAGGAAAGAAGACAGATTTAAAAAAATCCACCTTGCAAAGAGGCGAGGCTGAGAGAAGCTAAAATGTATAATGTAGGTGCGACCCTAATTACCCTGCTGCATTTGCTGGAAGCAGAAGGGAGAATACTGAAAAGAGCGGTGATGAAAGTGG
>CAKKRA010000329.1 GCA_919902475.1 Nitrospiria bacterium | reverse complement strand
GACAGAGGTGTTTCTGCTTCCTGCTGCAAGCAATGTTGAAAGGGAAGGGACATATACAAACAGCGGAAGATGGGCGCAGTGGGGATTCAAGGCAATTGAATCCGAGGCAGACAGGAGAACAGACGGCTGGTATGTATATCAGCTTGGCCTGCGATTGAAAAAGCTTTATGCAGAAAGCAAGGAGAAAAAAGACAGGCCGATTCTTGATTTAACATGGGACTATGGAGAAGGGACGCCTGATGCAGAAAGAATTTTAAGGGAGATTAATGGCTATGCAATTAAAGATGTAAAGAAGGATGGGAAGGTTGTTGTCAAGGCAGGGGAGAATATGCCGGGCTTTGCCCTGCTGCAAGACGACGGCTCAACTGCATGCGGCAACTGGATATATTCAGGGATATTTCCAAAGGAGAATAAGTCAAAAAACAGAAAGCCTGATAAGGGCGATACCATAGGCGCTAATCTCGGCTGGGCATTTGCATGGCCTGCAAACAGACGCATTATATACAACCGCGCATCAGCAGATGCAAATGGAAAGCCATGGTCAGAGGCAAAAAAATATATTACATGGGATCCTAATGCAGAGCTTCCTGACGGAAAAAAAGGCAAATGGGTTGGGCCTGATGTCCCTGACTTTAAGGCAGATTTAGCGCCAACAGCAAAGAAGGAGGAAAAGGGACCGTTCATTGGCATTGGCGGAAGGGATGCATTTATCATGCGGCCTGATGGAAAGGGCGGACTCTTTTCGCCGCTTGCAGAAGGCCCGTTCCCAGAGCATTATGAGCCTGATGAATCTCCTGTTAAAAATCTATTATCGCCAATCCAGTTCAATCCTGTTGTAAAGATATGGGCATCAGATATGGACAAGCTCGGTGATGCGAATAAGTATCCGATTGTCGGAACAACCTACAGGCTTGCTGAACATTATCTCTCAGGTTCAGCTTCAAGAAATCTTCCATGGCTCTGCGAGCTTATGCCAGAGCTGTTTGTAGAGCTCTCTCCTGAACTTGCGACGGAGAAGGGGATCAAGACAGGCGACAACTGCACAATAGAAACAGCGAGGGGAAAGGTAAAGGCAAAGGCGCTAATAACAGTGAGATTCAAGCCTTTAAACCTTGACGGCAAAAAGGTTCATTTAATTGGGCTGCCGTGGCACTGGGGATATATGGGGATATGCACTGGTGATATTGTGAACAATCTTACAGCGCATATCGGCGATCCGAATACATTTATACAGGAGTGTAAGGCCTTTCTGTGTGATATAAGGAAGGGAGGGTGATAATATGCCAAAGAATGCAATGCTTATAGATGTATCAAGATGTATTGCCTGCCGTGCATGCCAGGTCTCGTGCAAGCAGTGGAACCGCCTCCCTGCTGTAAAGAGCAGTTTTGCAGGCTCTTATGAAAACCCATCAGGCCTCTCTTCTGCAACATGGAGGCATGTGAGATTCAGGGAGACAGTTGAAAAAGGCGAGGTGAAATGGAGGTTCCTCTCCTTTGGGTGCATGCACTGCAAGGACGCGTCCTGTGTATTTGTATGTCCTGTGCCAGGCGCTTTGACAAGACGTGATGACGGCACAGTATATCTTGACGAGCAAAAATGCACTGGATGCAAATATTGCATCTCTGCATGCCCCTTTGGTGTGCCTCATTATGATGATGCAAAAGGCAAGGTATATAAATGCAACCTCTGCGCAGACAGGACTGCAAACGGCCTTCAAACAGCATGCGCAAAGACATGCCCTTCTGAGGCAATAAGATTTGGGGACAGGGACTCTTTGATAAAGGATGCAAAGGCAGGAGGAAAAAAGATTTATGGAGAAAACGAGCTTGGCGGCCTTTCTGTAATGTATGTCTTGCAGGAGTCTCCATCATTCTACGGTCTTCCGGATAAGCCTGCAATGCCAGTTACAACAGCATTCTGGAAAAAGGTGTTAAAGCCGCTCGGCTATATTGGCGTTAGCGCAACAGTAGCAGCAATTATTTTGCATTATATAGCAATCGGGCCAAAGAGATATAAGGGAGGTGAATAACATGCCAACAATTGAAAGGCATACTACAAAGGAGAGGGGAGTGCACGCTGTACATGCAATAAGCTTCATAATCCTTTTATTAACAGGCATAGGGTTATACGATAAAAGTTTCTTTGGCATAACAAAACTCTTTGGAGGCGTTGACTTGTCAAGGTTCATACACCACTGGATAGGTGTTGTATTTATCATTTCACTCTTTTTGATGTATTTTCAGTGGAAGGGCGAGGCAGCAGTATTTGATAAGGATGACAAGGAATGGCTGAGGGTCTTTGGAGGATATCTTGGCAAAGACGTAAAGGCGCCTCCTGCAGGAAAATTCAATGCAGGGCAGAAGATGTTTTTTAAGATGATATTCTGGGCAGGAATACTCTTCGGCATCACAGGCATTATTATGTGGATTCCTCAGATCCTTGCATTGCCAAAAATTATTGTCCAGCTTTCATACATCCTCCATGACATGATACTGATAGGTCTTGTGATGGGCGTCTTAGCGCATGTCTATCTCGGCACCCTCGCAAATCCCGGCACCATATCGTCTCTGCTTACAGGTCAGGTTGACGAGCAATGGGCAAGGCATCATCATGAGAAGTGGTTTAAGCAGGTGATTAAGAAAGGGAGGTAGTAAACCCCTCACCCTACCCTCTCCCCAGAGGGGAGAGGGTGTTATTTTTGTTTCCTCTTCCTTTCGGAGAGAGGGTTATTCTTTTATTTCCTCTCCCCTTTGGGGAGAGGATTAAGGTGAGGGGGTAACAGCCGTCTCGGCTGTCCTGAGAGAATAGGAGATGCCACATTGTTTAACCGAATTGAAAAATCAAAAGATATTCTAATAGAAGCAGAAAAAAGAGGAGTAAAGAATCTGCTCGAACACTACTACCACCTTCTTGATGCTATGAAGGCCGCAGATATTCCATCGCTCAGTATCAGTAGCAGCGAACTGCAGGATGCAAAAGACGGGATTAAAAAGGGCCGCTATGTTTTAAAGACTGTCAAACTCCCTTTTGACCTTGATAGCAAAGAAGATACCCTTAGAAAGGCATTTCTTATAAATCTTGCAAAGGGATTAAATGGAGTGGGCGATGTTGTGAATAAACACTGGGAGAATAGCTTCTGCCCTGTGTGCGGTTCTTTGCCGAGCATTGGGATTTTGGGAGGGGATAGAGAATGCGGGATGTCTCTTGTGTGCAGCCTTTGCGAGACGCAATGGGATTTCAAAAGGCTTTATTGCCCATTCTGCGGGAATGATAATCATGAGTGGCTCGGATATCTTGTTACAGAAGGCGATGAGGGCTATAGAATCAACTATTGCAATAAGTGCAAGCTCTACTTAAAGGTAGTGGATATCAGAAAAAAAGGCAATGTTTATTCATATCCTGTTGAGGATATTCTTACCCTCCCCCTTGACATACTTGCACAGGAGAAGGGGTATAAAAGGATAGCGCCAAATCCATTAGGAATGGTTATGGTTAAATAAATGGAGGTGGTTATGGCCTATACGATTGTTGCATTAAAAGAGAAGATATTACAGATGTATCCTGATGTAGAAAAGAACGGTATTTCTGTTGGGCTTACTTTTGATGAGGGAAAGAACGCATATATCATTAATTTCATAAAAGATAAACATGCATTAACAACCCATCTTGAAAAGAAGGATGCAGATGAGTGCATGAATAACATCAAGTGCGTTTATCTCGGCGTTCAGGTGGGGCAGTTTATCAAGAATTTTAAAGAGAAGAGGACATAGGTTTTTTTCACTTCACAAACATATTTCTGGACATCTGTATTTAAAAAAACTGCATAAACGGCAGGAGGGAGATTAACATGCTTACGGAAAAGCAGTTGCCGAGGATATGCTAAGCTATAATGTTTGGGCGGGGTTTACCCGCCCTTGCGGATATCTTACCCCTTCTTTCCTGCCCTGTATTCGTAGGGTATTTTTCCCTTTGTCAGACTGAGCATGTAAATTGTTAGCGCCTTTGCCTCTTCGTCTGTGAAATTAAAGTTCGGCATTATTGTGCCGGGTGTTACAGCCTGCGGGTTTTTAAAGTGCTCGTAAATCCAGTTTGCTACTGTGTGCTCGCCCTTAACCCTTGTATAGTCAAACTCATGCTTGTATTTGCTTCCGACTGTTGAAAGCTCAGGGCCGATGCTTCCATTGCTCACGCCTTCTATCTTATGGCATCCGGCGCATCCTTTTTCAGCAAATAATTTTCTTCCAAGCGAAAGAAGCGGGGCGCCTTTTATCTCCTGCTCGCTGTGGCACTTGCCGCATGAAACCTGTATGTATTCCTTTCTCAACATGGTCTCTTCCCAGCTCATCACGTCTCCATGCGCAGCCTTGACAGTTGTTGCCCTTCCCTGTCCTCTGTGGCATATAGTGCAGCCGAATCTTTCAAAAGGGTGCTGTTCAAAATTGAGATGGGTTTTGTAAATCTTATTTGCGTCTGCAAATTTCGGATTATCAATACCCATGTGGCATGTTGTGCATCTGTCAGCCTTTTTTAACTCAATCACCTCTATTTGTTTTATTTCATTTGCAAGAGTTATTGATGCCTTTTCTTCCGGTGTTGAGGCCCTTTGCAATTCCATCTTTAAAAATTCTGTCTGATATTTTTTCCATTCCCTGTTATTGTCATCATAAGCAGCAATGCCGAATATAACAGCAATTGACAGTCCGAATATGAAAAAGAGTTTATATATCATTAAAATCCTCCATCATCTTTATTTTTTTTAATGCGGCGAAGGCATATTCCATGGCCAGAATATCTGCCAGTTAGGACCGCGGAAGAATTCACCAACAACAATAAGACCGACTGCAAGCACAATAAAGATTGTAAATAGCAGGTTTGCTATCCTTCTTTCAGGCGCAAACCATACACCAACTCCCTTCTGGCTTGTGTCAAAATATGGCGTCAGTATCAGAATAATTGTAACCACTGTTGGTACAAAAATACCGCCCCAGAAAGGATGCGCCCATGCAAGCATCTCCTGCAGGCCTAAGAAGTACCACGGCGCCTTTGCAGGGTTCGGCGTATTTGACGGATTTGCCTGTTCTTCAAGGGGTGCATTGAAGACCATGGAGATAATCATTAATGCAATAAAGACTCCCATAAAAAGTATTAATTCTCTGAAAAGCAGATGCGGCCATGATGTAACTGTATTGTCAGGGCCTTTTTCTATCTGAAAGGACTTTGTCTTTGTCAGCTCCATAAGACCGTAGGTCTTATTCGGGTTCTTTGGGAATATTACTGTTTCTTCTTTCTTGTCCAATTTTATGCTCCTCCTTTAAATTGACTACACAGATTTGTATCTTAACCTGAGTAATCTCTCTTTTACTCCTCTGCCGGCCTTGAAATGCCGCCGTCCTTCCTTATCCTCCAGAAGTGGACTCCGATTAGCGCTGCTGCAACCAATGGAAGGACTACCACATGCATTACATAAAAGCGGATTAATGCATTCTGCCCTACTATTGTTCCACCGAGGACTACCTGCCTTAGGCTTGCGCCCATTATTTTTTCGGGCGGCGTTGTTCCAATCAGGTTTGCAACAATTGTTATAGCCCAGAATGCGAGCTGGTCCCATGGAAGAAGGTAGCCTGTCAGGCTGAGAAACAATGTTAAAATCAATAATATTACGCCAATGCCCCAGTTGAATTCCCTCGGCGATTTATAGCCGCCTGTGAAAAATACGCGGCACATGTGAAGGAATACGAATGCCACCATACCGTGTGCGCCCCAGCGGTGAAGATTTCTGAATATTATGCCGAAGGAGACCGCAAATTCAAGGTCTTTCATGTCATTATAGGCGCGCTCTATGGACGGGATATAGTAAAACATAAGGAGTACGCCTGTAACAGTCAGTATAATGAATAGATAAAAGGATATAAGGCCGAGACCTAGCGTATATCCTGTCCTGATAGTATTTTTATGAACCTTAACAGGCTGAATGTGCAGAAACAGGTTGCCTGTTACTACCTCTGAACGTTTGATCTCATCATCCGGGTAACCGTGCCTGAATATAGATTTATAGAAGCGGTTGTTTGTCAGCAGTTCCCATAGTCTGTTCATTTTCATCAACTTTTCTCCTCCTAATAGGCCGCAGCATGCTGCGGCCCAACAACATTAAACCTTGATCTGATAATCAGATTTTACATAGTCTTTTGAATTAACAATAATCTTTCCATCACTGGCAATTACAGCCTTATACCATGGCAATGGTTTTGGCGCAGGCCCTGCAGTAACCTCTCCTTTAAGATTGAATACGCTGCCGTGGCAGGGGCACTCCCACTGATTTTTTGCCTCCACCCATTTTGGCGTGCAGCCCATGTGCGTGCATACAGAGGATATTATTCTTATCCCTTCAATACCGTCCTTTCCACGAACAACAAAGAGCTTTTGGTCCTGCACAAAGGTTACACTGTTTGGAGGATAGTCTGCAGGCTTGCCTATCTTGAATGTGGTTGGCGGCTCATACAGGACATTCGGGAACATGAATCTTACTGAACCCAACGCACTGCCTGCTAAGGAAGATAATATTCCAAACCAGCCGAAAAAGAGAAAGAATTTTCTCCTTGTAATTTCGCTCTTAGTTTCTTTTACATCCTTCTCACTCATTTACCAAGACCTCCTCAAATTCAAATTTCTCCATAGTTATTGTATTTGTCGGGCAGCGTTTTGCACAGAGTCCGCAGCGGATGCACTTGTCCTCATCCTTTATAATTACCGCCCCATTTATGGATGAGAGAATTTCATCTTTATTCTTTTCATAATCCTCTTTAGAGATGTTGTATCTGTGCTGAATCAGTTTATCAAGATTTTCGTCTCCTGCAAGATTTGAGAGGCTTGTGAGTTTAAGGCAGTTCATCGGACACACATCAACACAGCCTCCGCATGCAATGCACAATTCGCCGTTGAATATTGTATTA
>CAKKRA010000328.1 GCA_919902475.1 Nitrospiria bacterium | reverse complement strand
CAACCGCAGATTTGCCAATGTGCATATAATAATAAACCCTGTGCCTGTTCAGGGAGAGGGCGCAGGTCTTGAGATAGCAAGGGCAATTGTAGAGATGAACGAGTTTGAGGATATTGATGTCTTGATAGTTGGCCGCGGCGGCGGCTCTCTTGAAGACCTCTGGGCATTTAATGAAGAGGTTGTTGCGAGGGCAATATACAATTCAAGGATACCAGTAATTTCTGCAGTGGGCCATGAGATAGATTTTACCATCTCTGATTTTGTTGCTGACTTGAGGGCGCCGACTCCTTCTGCTGCTGCTGAGCTTGTTGTAAAGAACAAGCAGGACATTATAGATAATCTCTGTCATATCTTTTTAAGGCTTAAAAATGGCACTAAGGCAATATTTGATGCAAAGCGCTCTGCCCTCCGCGAAGAGATAAGGGCAATGAAAGACCCTGCCACAAGGATAAACGAATATATCCAGAGAGTAGATGATTTAAGCATCAGACTAACAGGGAACATCAACCGATATCTGGATGGATTGAAAAAAAGGATTGGAGCAGAGGCAGGAAAATTAAATGCCCTAAGCCCATTGGCGATCTTAAGCAGGGGCTACAGCATAGCCATGAAACTTCCAGAGATGCAGATAATAAAGGACGCCAAAGAGGTTCAAGAAGGCGATGAGGTTAACATCAAACTGCACAAGGGCGAGATAATATGTGTTGTTTCAAAGAACAAACCTCATTAGAAACAAAAAGATTATAACCAAAATTGGCACTACCAGTTGTTTAATGCTTTAAGATTTGGTAGTATTTGAATTATGAATGATAATTTTATAAGCAGGGAAGAACTCCAAAGGTTACATGTCCTTTCTGTTTTTGAGGCAGAGGCATATAATGCTGGTTATAATCTAATTGCAGGGATTGATGAGGCAGGAAGAGGGCCGCTTGCAGGGCCTGTGGTTGCATCAGCAGTTATCCTCCCAAAGGGTATCTGTATCCCTTCTATTGATGATTCAAAAAAACTCTCAGCAAAAAAGAGGGAACAACTTTATGATGTAATCTCAAAAGAGGCTGTGGGTATCGGCATTGGCATTGTTGATGAAAAGAAAATAGATGAGATAAACATCCTGCAAGCAGCAATAATGGCAATGAAGATTGCAGTAGGGAAATTAAGCATAATGCCAGATTTTATCCTTAGTGATGCTGTCTCTCTTGCTGGCTTAAATATCCCTCAGAAGGCGATTATAAAAGGCGATTCAAAGAGCATCTCCATTGCAGCAGCATCTATCATTGCAAAGGTTACAAGGGACAGGCTCATGCACGAATATCACAAGAAATATCCTGCCTATAATTTTCTTTCTAACAAAGGCTACGGCACAGCAGAGCACCTTGAAATGTTAAGAAAACACGGGCCATGCGAGATTCACAGAAGGACATTTAAAGGGGTTGGTTGATATTTTCCCATATTTCCTCCAATGCCAGACGAAATAGGTCATCTAATTTTTCGGTA
>CAKKRA010000327.1 GCA_919902475.1 Nitrospiria bacterium | reverse complement strand
GGGATTATTGCCCTCCAAAGATGTTAACCCAAAA
This sequence comes from Nitrospiria bacterium, assembly GCA_919902475.1. GTDB lineage: Bacteria > Nitrospirota > CAKKRA01 > 9FT-COMBO-42-15 > 9FT-COMBO-42-15 > 9FT-COMBO-42-15. Next base: position 3,231 of record CAKKRA010000327.1, on the reverse strand, counting down.
AGTAATTTATTACATTTCTTACAATTAACTGCATAGACTAATTTTTCCATCCTAATCGCCTCCTTTTATATTTGCGACAACCTCTTCTTTTTTTTCACAGCCTGAACCTCTCCCTTTTCCCAGCAAGAAATTTTGCCTTGGTCAGCTTTAATTGTTTATCAATCTCTGAAAAAATCTTATTAACCTCTTCCTCTGTATACTCATACGAGCTCTTATTTGAACAATTCCCGATTATCCTTATCTTCTCAAGTATCTCATTTGTCCTCTTTGCTGCAAGTCTTTTAAACCGCTCGCTCTTAGTCTCTCCCATATTTATTCTTTACCTCTTAACTTTTTTCTATGATATTTGCAAAATCAGGTCTTCCAATTCCTTAGACCTACCACTTCCCTCTGTTCTTTTAATAATCTCAAAAGGCTTTCTGTGTCCACTTTTCTCCAGCAGCTCTTTTATCTCTTTTGTCTTTTTAAACATTAGCTCAAATCGTTTGCGTGAGGTAAGAGACATCTGATACCTCAACTCAAATAAGATTTCCCTTGCTTCATTATCTCTTTTTATCTTCAGAACAGGACTCATATTTAAAATACTCTCTAAATAATTTTCTAAAACTTACCACATTCTCTTATTATTGTCAATATATTTCTTGAAATAAATATAAATAGTTGCGGTATTTATTGTTATTCTCTGTGTCTTATGCTATTAATAAAAAATTATTCCAACTTTTCAATAAGTTATTCAATTTAGGCAGGACTTTGTTTAAATAATAGTTATTTCACAGCCTATTTTATGCTATGAAATTGATTGGAAATAAGGAATTATGCCTTTTCTGGCGATTTGAAGATAATATATAAACACAGCGGGTTAGGACAAAGAAGAAACCTTAAAATCCACAAACTCCTTTATCCTTAAAAAATCCCTTGCATTGTTTGTAACCACAATTGCGCCGATTTGCCTTGCAGAGAGAGCGATAAGAACATCATTGGTAATCTTAGCCAGATATTTGCCTTCAAACCCGTATTTCTGACAGAGCTTTACAATAATCTTTCCTGCCCTCTGCCAGTCAGACGCGACAGGAACTGCTAAGCGGCCGAGGCTTTCAAAGGTGTCGTACATCCTGTCCAAAAGCTTAATAGAGGCATTGTCAAATGCGCCGGCATAAAGCTCTTCAATAACAACAGCGCTCATATAATATACTGGTTTTGCAATATTTAATTCTGTTGAGGGATATTCTATGCCTTGATTGATAAATGGGATGTATATTGAGGTGTCAAAAATGACCTTAACCGGAAACCCTGCTGTAGACATCCTTGATTTTTCCCTTCCCCTTTATCGCCATGAGCATCTTTTCTATTCTGGTGTTTGCTATTATCATATCCAATGCCTTGTTTATAGCCTCTGTATCAGTCTTTGCCTTTGTGATTTTCTTAACAGCTTTAATCTTTTCAGGGTTAAGGATAAACTGTTTTCTGACATTTGCAGCAATTTTCATATTTATTGCCTCCATGTGTATTCTACTAAATTATATACACATAGTCAATAAGAATCATCCTTGTTCTGCGCCACAGCATTTTTTATATTTCTTGCCGCTTCCGCATGGGCACAGCTCATTTCTTTGCACCTTTGCGCTCTTTGTCTCAGCAGTCTTTTTCTGGGATTCAGCAGCCTTTTGCATCTCTTTTACAACCTTCATCCGCACATCTTTTAAACCGAGATTGATCCTGCCTATGCATACGCCAATAACGCCTTCTAAACCAACGATGGAATCCTTGGCCTTATTAAATTCCTCATCTTCTGTGCTGCCTTGTTTTTGAAATACTTCTAAAAGCTTAGTCAAATTTCCATCTGCCTCTGAAAGTGATTTCAATGCATCCACTGCATCACTTGAAAAATCTGTTTTTGCGGTTTCGCCGAGGTCAAGTCCTTTTATAAAAGATTTAATAATAGTCAAATCATCCTTCACCCTTTCCATCAGTCCTTCAGTGGTGTCAGGATACTCTATATCAGGATAGAATAAAGGCTCGCTTTCAGGCTTCCATCCTCCAAGCGCATTCCATAAGAAGAGCAGGTTTCCTATAACCTGTTCTGTCTTTTCCATTGATGCAAAGGCCTCTTCATTTTTACCAAAGATTGTGGAGATAAGCTGAGAAGGCCTGAACATGTGCGGGGCTGCATGACAGCCATACAGCAAACCGTATATCTCAGGCAGAGTCAATTTTGCGCCAGCCCCTTTAAGAAGCTTTATCATTTCTGAATCACTGTAATATTTTTCTTCCGGCATTGATATATATCATCCTTTCGTTTTTACAACCCTTCTGCTAAGGGTTTGTTTAATTGCGAACATTTTATATCATTATATTTATATGTCAATGAAAAGTTTACCCTGCTTCTGGAAATCTAAATTTTTTATCAAAAACAATCGCCTTCATTTTTATGTGCAATGATGCATTATTTATTGCATTGTTGTTAATATAATAACATATAATATACGAGAATCAAAGTCCGCAGGAATAAAGACCTTCCCAGCCTTATAAGTTTTGTTGAATAATTATAGCTTGTATGGTATATATTTGCTGTTAACGTTCCTTATTATCATAGATAACTTTGATATAGTTAAAGGGGTAATGAGTGCAGATATCCTGTCCAGTTACTGGGGAAATGGGGTCAAACCAAGAAAATACATTTTACAAAGAGGCAAGGCGGAGTGAGGTTAAAATGCTGCGGGCATAAGGCAAAAGCCGTCAATATACATGGAGGCGTTTTTTGGATTTAATAATAAACAATTTGCGAATACCTGTTGAAAAAGACGGGACGGATGAATATGTAAAAGCCGCTTCACAAAAACTAAGCATAAGCGAAGATAATATTCAATTCACTAAAATACTGAGCAAGTCGCTTGACGTGAGCAGTAAAGAACAGTTCTACTACGAAATATCAATAGTGGTAAGCACTCCTGACAGCTTCGACAACAGGGAAAACTTTCCTGTATACATTGAAAAAATAAAAACAGAGAGAAAACCAACCAATATCAGGGACAGGCCTGTCATAATAGGTTTCGGTCCTGCCGGCATGTTCGCTGCCCTTGAGCTTATTGATTATGGGATCAAACCGTTGATATTTGAAAGAGGTAAAAAGATAGAAGAACGTTCCATTGATGTTCAAAGGTTTATTAAAGAAAGGACGCTGGACCCTGAATCAAATATCCAATTCGGTGAAGGCGGCGCCGGTTCATACTC
>CAKKRA010000326.1 GCA_919902475.1 Nitrospiria bacterium | reverse complement strand
ATCTGGTGTCTTCCTGCAAGGGGTAATTCAATATCTTTAAAATCCTCTTTTATCCCGTGATAATCAAACCTGCACCCATCAATAGAGCAGGCCTTCTCATTGACTGAGCAGTCTTTTTCAACCTGATACAGTCTTGCTCTCTTGCTTAGGGACACTTCCCTTATTATTTTCAGGGTTTCATCATTTTGAGGCGATGAAACAACAATACCGCCTTGCTTAATAATCCCTGCCTTCTCATTGGCAATGGCAGAGATGTCGTTGCCGAGAAATTCCTTGTGGTCATAGTCAATCGGCGTGATTACTGATATTAGCGGTTTTAGCACATTTGTTGAATCAAGTCTGCCTCCCATTCCTGTTTCAATAACAGCAATATCAATATTCTCCTCTGCAAAATATGTAAAAGCCATAGTTGTAGTAAACTCAAAAAAGGTCGGGGTAAACTCCCTGTCTCCACAATCAGCAGCCTCAGCAGCAGACAGCCTGCTCCTTATCTCATCAGTAAGCTCTATCACCTTATCCTCTGAAATCTCTTTTCCATTAATCCTCATCCTCTCTGTAAAATTTATCAGATGCGGAGATGTATATAGCCCAACCTTATATCCTGCCTCCTGCAGCACAGATGCGAGCATGGCAGAGACAGAGCCTTTGCCGTTTGTCCCAGCAATATGAATAGAATTAAATTTTAGATGCGGGCTATCCATTATAGACATTAGCTTATTGGTATTCTCAAGCCCTAATTTTATCCCGTATTTTTGCAGGTTGTATAAATAGTTTATAGTATCCTGATAGCTCATTTAGCTACAGTTATACCACAAATATCATCTTCGGTAAAGCACCTGTTTTTATTGACAGCTTACTCCCATTATGTTTAAATAGTTTTCTATAAAATTATTTCATAAGGAGACATTAAATTATGGAAAAGGTTATATTACAGACAAACCTTAATGACATTAAACTGCTTCGCAGAGGAAAGGTGCGCGATATTTATGACCTCGGCGAATACCTTCTGCTTGTTGCAAGCGACAGGGTCTCTGCCTTTGATGTTGTATTGCCCAATGGGATTCCGGGCAAAGGAAGGATCTTAACTCAGATTTCCATCTTCTGGTTTAATGAGATGAAGGATATAATCTTAAACCATCTTATTGCAACAGATGTGAAAGACTTTCCTGCTGTATGCCATAAATATGCTGACCAGCTTGAAGAAAGGAGCATGCTTGTGAAAAAATCAAAGCCATTGCCTGTTGAATGTATTGTAAGGGGCTATCTCTCAGGAAGCGGGTGGAAGGAATATAAAGAGAAGGGGACAGTATGCGGTATAAAGCTGAAGAACGGCCTTTTAGAATCAGCTAAGCTTGATGAGCCGATCTTTACGCCGAGCACAAAGGCAGATGAAGGGCATGATATAAATATCTCC
>CAKKRA010000325.1 GCA_919902475.1 Nitrospiria bacterium | reverse complement strand
AAAAAATCCTTTAATATGGATATTGAAAGAGGAACAAGGCCTGTTAAAAAAATATTGTCAAAACCAACCTCGCCGTCTACCTTCATCTTCTCAACCTTAAAATACGGCTTAATGTTTTTGAAAACCTTAAAGCCGTCCATTAATCTTCTTGCGCCGCCTTCAAAAATCCCCCTATGTCCCCCTTTGCTAAAGGGGGATAAGAGGGGGTTATTGTTATGTTTTGTAAATGATATAAAACCTATCTTCATCCTCCTACCCTTTGGAGAAAAGGCAATGGAAAAGATGTTGAGGCATGAGATAGAAAGCAGATACCAGAAAGAGACCTCTTTCTCTGCCTTAAGGCTTACCCTGACAGGGATGAGCAGAAAAAGCATTAAGGTTATAAACAGTATTGAGGTTATTAGTAGTATCTCCATATCAAGAATTAGATTGCGAAATATTATTTTTTTTAAATCCCCCTTTTTCAACCTGCCTGTCGGCAGACAGGAGGGGGAGGCTTTCCCCTCTATTAAGAGGGGATAAAGGGGTGTGTTCCCCTCGTATTAAACTTTTTTCCTACCACGACAAATACAATTTTCTTCTCCTAAATGAATAACTTGGATGCGGAAGGTATTTTAAAAATGACACCCCTCTCCACAAACCCCTTGCAAAAAAGAACATGGAAGACAGAACAAAGTCAACAGGAATGCCTTCATCCTCTTTCTCTTCCATGTATTCCTGTTTCTCTTTAATCAAGAGCATGGTCTCTTTTGTAAATCCTTCTGGCGCACTGTGTGCCTCCTGTGCCTTTAAAAGGCTTAGGGATGCCTTTATCCTTGCAACCTCTTCCTGACACGAAGCGCAGGACAAAAGATGCTCCTCTATTATCTTCTTTTCAAGTGATGACGCCTCTCCATCGCAATAAGCATGAAGCGCCTCTTTTATTTCTTTGCAGTTCATAAGCCCTCCTTAAATCCCCTCATACTTCTTTATAAACATCTCCCTTGCCCTGTAAATCAGGGTCTTTACAGTGCCGATTGGTATATCAAGGCTATCAGCAATCTCTATGTACGACATCTCTTCAAGATGCCTTAAGCTCAACACCATTCTATACTGCACAGGCATAGAGGCAAGAACCTTATCTACAACATCCTTTGCCACAAGACCTTTTAGAACAGAGGGATTGACAGCGCCAGCCGCCTCATGGACATCATCTAATGATAAATCTTCTAAATTTCCCCTCTCCCTGAAAAAGTCTATGCAGGTATTTACAATCACCCTTCTAAGCCATGGCCGAAATGGCCTTGCAATATCAAAATCCCTTAACCCTGTATATATCTTTACAAAGACCTGCTGGGAGATATCCCTTGCATCTTCCCTGTTTTTAACAAAGCCGTAGCAA
>CAKKRA010000324.1 GCA_919902475.1 Nitrospiria bacterium | reverse complement strand
AAGAGGATAAACATTATATCGCCCATGAATAATAAACGACTCGGGCTTGACCTGCCCTGTGTTAAGCAGGGTAAGTGTGTTGACTGTAATGAACCTAATCGCTCCTGCCGCGTTACAACCATTATGGAAAGAAGACCGAGCAAGACAGATATATCTGTTTTTATAATTGGAGAGAAGCTGGGGTTTTGACAAAAAGAAATCTCAAAAGCCTTTCACAGGCAGAATTGGAAGCCTTCCTCAACTCCCTCGGCATGAAAAAATACCGCGCCAATCAGGTTTATCAATGGCTGTATCAGAAAGGCGCAGCCTCTTTTGACGAGATGACAAATCTCTCTAAAGAAGAAAGGCAGAGCCTGAATGAAAAGACCTACATAAGCAGTCTTGTCTTGATCAAAAGACAAACAGCGTTAGACGGAACAGAGAAATACCTTTTTGAGCTTGAGGATAAGAACAGGATTGAGTCTGTTTTAATACCAGACGAGGAAAGACTCACACTCTGCATATCAACACAAGTGGGCTGTGCAATGGGCTGCAGATTCTGTCTTACAGGCAAGGGTGGATTAAAGCGAAATCTTGAAGCACATGAGATTGTTGATCAGGTAATTGCAGTAAGCGGGCTTTTGAGCAAACGCATTACCAACATCGTCCTCATGGGCATGGGCGAGCCATTGGCAAATTATGACAATACAATCAACGCGCTGAAAATACTGCTTGATGAAAAGGCATTAAACTTCTCAAACAGAAAGATAACATTGTCTACAGCAGGATTGATACCGCAGATAGATAAGCTCGGCAAGGAAGGCATAACAATTAATCTTGCCATATCATTAAATGCTACTACTGATGATATCCGCAATAAGATAATGCCTATTAATAAAAAATATCCGATTAAAGAGCTTATTGCAGCGTGTAAAAGATTCCCCCTGCCAAAGAGGAGAAGGATTACCTTTGAATATGTAATGCTGAAGGATGTTAATGATACAAAAGAAGACGCAGAGAGGCTCTGCAAATTATTAAAAGGCATCCCGTGCAAGGTAAATCTGATACCTTTTAATGAATATTCAGGATGCGAGTTTAAGAAGCCAGATGATAATAATATTGAAAGATTCAGGGAGATATTAATAGGCCGCCACATTATGACAATAACAAGAAAGAGCAAAGGTGCGGAAATTTCAGCAGCATGCGGGCAGTTAAGAGGAAGCAATTAAAGTTTCTAAAAATCCAGATATTATGCGTTCCTAATCTTAAATTTCATTGCAATTATTTTAAAATTACATTATAATCCAATCCTGCATTTATACTATTTTCACAAAAAGGAGGTATTATAAATTGTTTAGGATTCTTAAAAAAGAGGTCTTCTCTGCGACAGTCAAAAGATTCACCATTCAGGCGCCGGAAATAGCAAAAAAGGCTGGACCAGACCAGTTTATTGTCCTTCGCATTGATGAAAAGGGAGAGAGGATTCCCCTTACCATATCAGATGCAGACCCTGAAAAGGGCACGATTGCCACTGTATTTCAGGAGGTCGGCAAGACAACCATTCAGCTCGGAAACCTTAAAGAAGGCGATTCTATTCAGGATGTTGTAGGCCCACTCGGCACACCTGCACATATTGAGAACTACGGCACAGTTGTGTGCGTTGGCGGCGGTGTTGGAATTGCAGTGCTTCCTCCGGTAGTAAAGGCGCTAAAAAATAAAGGCAACAAGATTATAACCATCCTCGGCGCAAGGACAAAAGAGTTGCTTATCCTTGAGGATGATTTAAGAAAGATTAGCGATGAGCTTCTTATTGTAACTGATGACGGAAGCTATGGAACAAAAGGCTTGGTTACTAATGAGCTTGAAAGGCTGATTAAAGAGTCTGTTAAAGTAGACCTTGCAATTGCCATCGGCCCTCCAGTAATGATGAGGGCTGTATCTAATC
>CAKKRA010000323.1 GCA_919902475.1 Nitrospiria bacterium | reverse complement strand
ATGGCGGCAATAGCGGCGGCGATGTCTCTGGCGGCAGCGGGTGCGGGTTTGTGAAAGACAATGGCAAAGGGCAAGGGGCTAAAGGCGAAGGGCTGGTATTTGCAATGATGCTGATTATGACATTGGTTGGGACAGCCTTACTAAAAAAGGGGTGTGGTTATGAAAAAAGGAAATAACCTGTCGGTCGTTCTGGTGGTAATTGCTTTCTGCGCTTTGCTCCTGTTCTCCGCCTGTGGCGGCGGGAATGGCGGCAATGATGGTGGTAGTACGAGCAGCGGTTCCATCGGCGGCACGACCGTCACCACAAAATCCTGCAGCTCCATTTACGCATCCGGCCTTACTCTCGTGACCGGCACCGACAACACCGCTCCGCCGAGCCTCCTGAAGCCCACAAAAGGTCTGACATTCAAGGATCCTGTTTACGGTACCTGCGTGGCGCGCCTAACCGACCATGCCAACGAGCCTCCAGTAGGCTTTGCGCGTAACGACTACTCGCGCCGGCAAGCCTTCAACGCGAACGACAGCAAGATTCTGATTTACTCAGAAAATGGTTTCTGGCATCTCTACGACGCTGTCACCTACGCATGGATCAAGCAACTATCAGGGCCGGCGGGGGATGCCGAACCGCAGTGGCACCCGACGAATCCAGATTTGCTGTATTTCGTCCCGACCAATGGCGGCTTGACGATCATTGAGTTAAATGTCGTCACCAATCAAACAAGGGTGGTCGGCAACTTCGCCAACCGCCTGCCTTGGGCAACGGCCGCACATGTTTGGACCAAGTCCGAAGGTTCTCCTTCTAAGGATGCCCGTTACTGGGGTTTCATGGTGGATGATGTCAACTGGACTTCGCTGGGCGCATTCACCTGGGACATGCAGACCGACACGATCCTCGGTACCATGAATTTTAATGGCAACCGGCCGGACAACGTGAGCATGAGCCCTACAGGGAATTACATCGTCGTTTCCTGGCTCGACGGCACATGGTCGTATACCCGCGACTTTTCCAGCCGGACTCTTGTTAATGCGGTGGTTGAGCATGCGGATATCGCGCTCGATGTGAATGAAGACGACGCCTATGTTGCGGTTGACTATCAAACCGGGTGGGTTATCTCGGTGAATCTGCGCACCGGCGTAAGGACGAATATATTTGAGGTCTATCCCAACGGGACCGCGACGGCCTTCCACTTCTCCGGCAAGGCCTACAACCGACCGGGTTGGGTACTGATGTCAGCCTATGCGGATTATGGCGCTGCGGGGCGGCAGTGGCTGCACCGCAAGGTCTACGCCGTGGAGCTCAAGGCCAATCCCAGGATTTATAACCTGGCGCATCATCATGTCGATCCTTACAGTGGTCAGTACTGGGATGAGCCTCACGCCTCGGTAAACCGAGACTTTACTAAAATAATGTTTACCTCAAACTGGAATGCAGGCAACATTGATGTAGACGCATACATGATTGAGCTGCCTGCCGGCGCTATCCCGGCCAGCAATTAATTTCTGTATAATCAGCTTTGCCCTGCGTGTTTTCAGAGTTTTTTTAGCTTTATTCCCTTAAGGTTGTCCATCTCAGGGTCTTTGTGGAGAAGTGTGCTTTCTGTCTTCTGGGCAGTAGCTGCAATCCATGCATCTGCGACAGAAAGCGAATTGGTTGCTTTTATTGCAGCAGCCCTTAATAGAAGATCTTCATCCTGAACAACCTCTTTTACTGGCAAGTTCCGTAACATTATATAGGCTTTTTTGCCTGTATCTTCATCAGAAAGCTTCCATGTTCTATAAAGGGTCTCCATATAACTCATAAAAGAGGCATAAACAGTTATCTCGCCTTTTTTCGCCTTAGAAAGTATGCGAGATATTTCATCTTTGCCAGTTTCGGCTAAAAAATAAGCCATAATTGCAGAGGTATCCAAGGTATAGGATTCTTTCATTCCTTTTCCTTTTTGGCCTCTTCTCTCCGTTCTTTTTGTCTATCCTCAATAAACCTTTTAAGGGTGAGCTTCCCTTTTA
>CAKKRA010000322.1 GCA_919902475.1 Nitrospiria bacterium | reverse complement strand
CAGATGAGTCAGAGATTGAGAAGGTTATTGATGAGATAATTAAGGCGAATCCGGGCCAGTTGGCAGATTATAGAGCTGGCAAGGATAAGCTCTTTGGCTTTTTTGTTGGTCAGGTAATGAAGGAATCTAAGGGCAAGGCAAATCCTGCTAAGGTTAATGAGCTGTTAAAAAAGAAACTGTCAGGGTAGCGCCATATTTAGTGGTAGGCTAAATCTAAAAAGGAGCAGGTATGGATTTAAAGGAGATCAGTTTATCATCTGCTGAAAGCCGCTTTACCATAATGTCTAAAAACGGCGATAAGATTGAAGTAGTGATTTATAATGACGGCAGAAGGGGCATAGAATATTATAAAAAGGATTCAAAGATGCCATCAAGCATAGTTATGAATGAAGAAGATATCCCGCAGGTTGCTGCAGTGCTTGGCGGCGCATTTAATGATATGAAGGTACTTGAACCGAGGGATATTGCATTGAAAGGACTTATCCTTGAATGGATAAAGCTTGAGCAAAATGCATCCATTGCAGGCAAAAGCCTTGGCGAGTTAAGATTAAGGGAGACAACAGGCGTATCAATACTTGCAATATTAAGAGGCGAGAATCTCCTGCCTTCACCAAAGGAGAACAAGATTCTGCTTGGCAGGGATTATATATTGGCAATTGGTAAAAAAGAGCAAATAGAGAAGTTCAAAGAGACGATAGGAATAAGAAAAGAGGACGAGTTGTCGTCGCTTTTGTAACGGAGGATAAAATGAGTGAGATAGCAGCTGTTTTTGCACGGGAGATACTGGATTCAAGGGGAAATCCGACTGTTGAGGTTGATGTAATATTAGAGACTATGATAATGGGAAGGGCTGCTGTGCCTTCCGGCGCTTCCACAGGCACAAGGGAGGCAGTGGAGCTCCGCGATGGGGATAAAAAAAGGTACAAAGGCAAGGGCGTGTTAAAGGCAGTAGAGAATGTAAAGAATGTAATAGGGCCTCATATAATCGGCATGGACGCCTCAGAGCAGGCATTGATAGATAAGATGATGATTGAACTTGACGCTACAGAGAATAAGGGCAAGCTCGGCGCAAATGCAATACTCGGCGTATCACTTGCAGTTGCCAAGGCAGCAGCAGAGGAGGCTGGCCTGCCCTTATACAGATATATTGGCGGCGCAAATGCAAAAGAGCTTCCACTTCCAATGATGAATATATTAAAAGGCGGCAAACATGCAGACAACAATGTGGATATTCAGGAGTTTATGATTATGCCAGCATGCGCACCTTCTTTGGCAGAGGCAGTCAGGATTGGCGCTGAGGTCTTTCACAGCCTTAAAGATATTTTAAAAAAGAAGAAATACAACACAGCAGTTGGGGATGAGGGCGGCTTTGCGCCGAATCTTTCTTCAAACGAAGAGGCTATTCAGATTATCTTAGAGGCAATAGAGGCAGCAGGTTATAAACCCGGCAAGGACATATATATTGCATTAGATGCTGCTGCAAGCGAGTTTTATGAAAATGGAAAATATAATCTTACCGGTGAAAAGAAACAGAAGACAACCGATGAGATGATAGATTATTATGAAGGGCTGGTAAAGAAGTATCCAATTATCTCTATTGAAGACGGTCTTGCAGAGAATGACTGGAGCGGATGGCAGGCATTGACAAAGAGGCTCGGCAGCAAGGTTCAACTTGTTGGCGATGATGTGTTTGTAACAAATACAAAGATACTTGAAAAGGGTATTGCAGAAGGTATCGGCAATTCCATTTTAATAAAGGTCAACCAGATTGGCACACTCACTGAAACTCTCAATGCAGTGGAGATGGCAAAGAGGGCAGGTTATACAGCGGTAATCTCCCACCGCTCAGGAGAGACAGAGGACGCAACAATTGCTGATATAGCAGTTGCAGTTAATGCTGGCCAGATAAAGACAGGCTCAATGTGCAGGACAGACAGGACAGCAAAGTATAATCAGCTTATCAGGATTGAAGAGGAGCTTGCCGAGATGGCAGTGTTTAAAGGCAGGAAGGTGCTTTATAATATAGAGCAATAGGAGGCATACATAATGGCTGGTGAATTAACAGCAAAGGTGAGCCTGATAAATGGCATGGAATTTTCTGCCACTGCAGATTCCGGCCATATTGTAAAGATGGATGCAGCAGATGAGTTTGGCGGCAAGAACATTGGTTCCAGGCCAATGGAGCTTGTATTGATTGGTTTAGGCGGCTGCACTGGCATGGATGTTATCTCCATGCTAAGAAAGATGAAACAGGATATATCAGGCTTTGAGATAAATCTGAAAGGCAAAAGGGCTGAAGACCACCCAAAGGTATATAAAGAGATTGAGATTGAATTTGTTGTTAAGGGCAAGAATCTCTCTGAAACATCTATTGCAAAGGCTATAAAGCTTTCAGAGGAGAAGTACTGCTCTGTTGGAAATATGCTGAATAAGACTGCGAAGATAACAACGAGTTATAAGATTGTTGAGTTATGACAAAACACAACATCCCAAAAGAGAATCTTGATAGAATCAGGAAAAAGAAAAAAATGGTTCTATGGGCAGCAGGCGGTTTTGTTGTTTTTTATTTTCTATTTTCCTTTCTCTTTGGAGACCTTGGGCTTTTAAAATATATAAAGATGAAAAATACCCATAACCAGCTTCAAAAGGAGATTGTAGAGCTTCAGAATGAAAATAAGAGATTAAGAAAAGAGGCTGAGGCATTAAAATCTGATCCTGAACATATAGAAAAGATGGCAAGGGAGAGATTGAATCTTGTAAAAGAAGGCGAGACAGTTTACCAGTATAATGAAAAATAAATTATTCAGATCAGGGTTTATATCCATCATCGGGAGGCCTAATGTAGGCAAGTCAACATTATTAAATAAAATATTAAAGGAAAAGCTTGCAATCATATCTAACAAGCCTCAGACAACAAGGAACAGGATACTCGGCATAAGAAATACAGAGCAGAGCCAGATGATATTCATAGATACGCCGGGCATCCACAAGCCGAAATACAGGCTGAATGAGATAATGGTAAAGACTGCGGTGGATACATTAAAAGAGGTTGATGTGGTTGCTTTTTTAGTTGAGGCAGGGGACTCTGTAGGAGTCGGCGACAGATATATTATTGATACCTTTTTAAATAATGTTAGAGTCCCTGTTGTGCTAATAATCAATAAGATTGACCTTGTAAAGAAGGAGAACCTCCTGCCGCTTATCGGCGAGTATAATCGCATTCGTAAATTTGCAGAGATAATACCTGTTTCAGCATTAAAGGGCGATAATGTTGAACATCTTTTAAATGTATTAGAAGGTTATTTGCCCGAAGGTCCTAAATATTATCCAGATGATATCTATACTGACCAGCCTGAGAGATCTATTGCTGCAGAGATAGTCAGAGAGAAGATTATTAATAGGACAAAAGAGGAGATACCCTATTCTGTTGCAGTAGCTATAGAGGAATTTAAAGAGAGGGAGAACGGCAATATATATATCAGCGCCCTAATATATGTTGAACGTGATTCACAGAAGGGCATTATTATCGGAAGGGCCGGCAGGATGCTGAAAGATATCGGCACAGAGGCAAGGGAAGGGATAGAAAGGCTTCTCGGCGCAAAGGTCTTTCTTGAGCTAAGTGTAAAGGTAAAGAAGGACTGGAGAAGCGACAATAGGGTATTAAAAGAGCTTGGATATGAATAAAGATTTAAAACTGCATCATCAGACACCAATAACCAAATCTGAGATTATCATTGACAGCGTAAAGAGATTCTTAAGGCGCGGCGCCATCAGCCATGTCTCCAAGATAGTTGGCAAGATGCACCCTGCTGATATTGCGCGGCTGATAAATGAGGTAGAGAAAAAAGACAGGTTTGTGATATTTGAGCTGATTCAGGATGTAAAAGTAAAGGCAGCAACCATTGTTGAGATAGAAGAAAAGGCAATGATGGAGATGCTGAATGAGATGCCACTTGACGAGATTATCGCCATCCTGCATGAGGTGCCGTCTGATAAGAGGGCAGACATAATAGGCAAGATGTCTGAAGAGAAGGCAAAAGATCTCCTCAATATGATGAAGATTGAGGACTCAAAGGAGATTAAGGGCCTTTTAAAATACGCAGAGGAGACCGCCGGCGGTATAATGACCCCGCAGTTCTTTGCCCTATCTGAAAACACCACTGTCCAGCAGGCAATAAAGGCGCTTCAAAAGGCTAAAGATGTGGAGATGGTCTTTTATATCTATGTAACAGATGACAAGGGAAGGCTTGTCGGCGTTATTTCATTAAGACAGCTTTTATTGGTTCCTCCGAGAAAGTTTTTAAAAGACATAATGGTCAGGGATGTAATGAACGTTACAACAGATATGGATCAGGAAGAGGTTGCAAGGAAGGTGGCAAGGTATAATATCCTTGCCATACCTGTTGTTGATAAAGAGAATAGATTAGTCGGTATTATTACAGTTGATGATATTATTGATGTTATCAAGGAAGAGGCTACAGAGGATATCTACAAGATGGCAGGACTTAATTTGGATGAGAGAGCCCTTGACCCTGCCTTCCGTTCTATAAGAAGAAGGCTTCCATGGCTGTATGTTAATCTTGTTACAGCAATACTTGCTGCAAGCGTTGTCGGTCTGTTTACAAATACAATCCATGCAGCAGCAATACTTGCTGCATATATGCCTATTGTTGCCGGCATGGGCGGCAACGCGGCAACCCAGACCCTTGCAGTGATTATCCGCGGAATAGCATTAGGCGAGCTAACCCTTGAGAATGCAAGAAAGGTGCTTTTAAAAGAGACTGCTGTTGGATTTATAAACGGCGTTGCAACAGGGGTTGTAATGGCAGTAATTGCATATCTGTGGAACGGTAATTATATGCTCGGTGTTGCAGTCGGGCTTGCAATGATTATTAACCTATTTGTTGCAGGGCTTGCAGGCACGCTTATGCCGTTTATCTTAAGGGCTTATAAAGTTGACCCTGCAGTTGCATCCAGCGTGTTTGTTACTACATTTACTGATATATCAGGCTTCTTTTCCTTCCTTGGAATCGCAACATTATTAATCCGTTATATAGCAGTCTGATATGCCATTACATAAGACAGAGGCAGTTGTAATCCATACAATCAAACTCGGCGAGGCAGATAAGATTGCAACGCTCTTTACAAAAGAGCTTGGCAAGATAAAGGCTGTTGCAAAAGGCGCAAGGAGAATAAAGAGCAGGTTCGGGAGTTCATTGGAGCCTTTCACGCATATAAATACCACACTATTTGAAAAAGGCAATTACAATCTTCTCAGAATAAGACAGGCAGATATAATTCAGCCATTTTTTCATATCAGAGAGGATTTTGAAAAGATAAGCCATGGCCTGTATTTTTTAGAACTGATAGATAAATTTCTGCTTGAGAGGGATGTAAACAAGGGCATATTCTTTTTTTTAATTGATACACTAAATCATCTTAATAACAATGACGAGCTAAAAAGACTTTTTGTTTTATTCGGCATTAAGTTTTTAAAGCTCTCTGGCTATCAATACAGGTTTGACAAATGCATCTCCTGCGGAGATGCCCCGCTCATCCTCTTTTTCTCTGCTTATAAAGGCGGCCTTATATGTGATAGCTGCGCCAAAAATAACAGGCAGGGCCTTCTGCCCATTAATAAAGGAACAGCCTTATATCTTTCCAATATCCATAAGGAAGAGGAAGTAACAGAAGAAACTGCTGATGTAATGAACGAGGCAGTTGAAATCATAAAAGGCATATTTGCAGATATCATCGGCCGGCCGCTAATGAGTCAGGAGTTTATTAATAAGATACGGTAGTGTAAAATATTCTATATTGACAATATGTATAATTATTGAGTATATTGAGACAAAAGAAGAGTATTTCAAGGCTGCTGGTAATTTAAGCCGATTTTTATTACAAAAGGGAATTATCATAGGGATTGTTGATTTGTTAATAGCATAAATAGCTATAGAGAATAATGTTTTTATTTTTACCTTAGACGCACATTTTAATGCAATTGCGCATAATACAGACTTGCGTTTATATTAAGGTATTTTTATGGGAAAGGCCAGATGTATTTCATATATAACCTATTTATCTATTTTTTCTTTCCACTAATCCTGCCATACCTTATTCTTAAATCAATAAAAAGAAAGAGCACGCTATCAGGCATTTCAGAGAGATTTGGATTTTACCCTGATATAAGCATAGGCAATAAAAAAGTCATCTGGATTCATTCAGTATCAGTTGGCGAGGTCATCGCATCAATCCCGCTTGTAATGGAATTAAAAAAACGATATCCTGACTATTCTCTTATCATGTCTACTGTAACTGAAACAGGAAGGACAACTGCCATCAACAAGATACCATTTTTGAATGCTGTTGTTTATTTTCCATTTGATCTCCACTTTTTTGTTAAGAATGCAATTAATAAGATTAAGCCGGTGGTATTTGTTATGCTTGAGACAGAGATATGGCCGAATTTTCTAAGGGCATTAAAAAGAAAGAATATTCCTGTAATACTCATTAACGGCAGGATATCAGACAGGTCATATAAAAGATATCTATCAGTCAGGTTTTTTATTAAAGAGGTTCTTAAAAATATTTCTGCCTTTGGGATGCAGAGCGCTGATGATACAGAGCGGATTATTAATATGGGCGCTGACAAGAAAAAGGTAGAAAGGACAGGCAATCTTAAATTTGAACACGAGGTAAAAGATGTATCATCTGATACTGTAAAAAAGCTTAAAGGGTCATTGAATATTACAGAAGATAAAAATATAATTATTGCAGGGAGTACGCACAGGGGCGAGGATGAGGAGATAATAAAAGCATATCTATCAGTAACAGGCGCAATACCTGAGCCACCCATTTTGATTATTGCACCGAGACATTTAGACAGGTTTCCTGAGATAGAAGATATATTAAGAAGATATAATCTTTCCTTTATCAGAAAGACAATGATAAAAAAGGAAGAGGCCTCTTCAAAATATCCTGTTATCCTTCTTGATACTATTGGCGAATTGTCAGCGCTCTATTCCATTGCCTCTGTTGTCTTTGTTGGCGGGAGCCTTGTATCAGTCGGCGGACACAATATCTTAGAGCCGGCATTATATAAAAAGCCAATCCTCTTTGGCCCCTATATGCACAATTTTAAAGAAATAGCAGAGGGATTTAAAAACAAAAAAGCCGCAATAGAGATAACTAATTCAGATGAAATGGCAAAGGAGATTATTAATATTTTAAACAATCCTCATATTGGAAAGGAATTGGGTGAAAGAGGTTTTTCTGTTGTAGTTGAAAATAGAGGGGCGCTTGAAAAGAGTGTTAGATTGATCGGAAGGTTTTTGTAAATATGAGCCTTTTATCTGAAATAAAAAATGGTATTTTTTTTAAAGACGCCAGACCTCATATCTGGTTAATACTCTCACCGCTCTTATTTTTATCCTTTCTTTATGGCATTATTCTGGTGATCAGGTCTTTTTTTTATACTGTAAGTCTTTTAAAAAAGAGAAAACTCAATGCAAAGGTAATAAGTGTTGGAAATCTGACAGTAGGCGGTACAGGCAAGACGCCGATGGTTATTGCTGTCGCTGAAATCCTGACGAGGAAAAATAAAAAGACAGCCGTGTTAAGCAGGGGATATAAGTCTTCAAAAGAGGGTAAATTGAGAATTGTTTCTGATGGCAATGAAATAAAATTAGACCCAGCATCTGCAGGTGATGAACCTTATCTTATCGCAGAAAGGCTGAAAGGCGTTTCTGTATTAATCTGCCCTAACAGATATGAGTCAGGCAGATATGCGATAGATAATTTTGGCTCTGATACGATCATCCTCGATGATGGCTTTCAGAATCTTGCTATTAAAAAGGATTTCGATATTCTTTTAATTGATGCAATGAATCCATTCGGAAGCGGATATCTTCTTCCGCGTGGGATATTAAGAGAACCTTTATCAGCCATTAAAAGAGCAGATATAATTGTAATTACAAAGGCAGATTCTCATAAAAATAATCCTGATATTATTGAGACAGTGAGATTGTATAATCCACATGCACCAATATTTAAGGCAATTTATAAACCTTCTGAACTTGTAAATATAGCAACAAGCAGAAAAGAGGGCATAAATATTTTGGAAAATAAATCTGTAACAATCTTTTCAGGTATTGCAAATCCATTGTCATTCAGTTATCTTATTAAGAATTCAGGCGCAAATATTGTTGAAGAATTTATCTTTAATGACCACCATTTTTATACAAAAAATGAGGTTGATAAAATTAAATTATCAAACAAAAAAGCTGACATGATAATTACAACAGAAAAGGATGCTGTAAAAATAAGAGAATTAATTAAGGAAGATATTAATATATGGTCAGTAAGAATAGATTTATATATTGACAATATTATTGAATTAGAAAGGCTTTTATTAAATTGAAGGATTGGCTGCTATATTTCTTTTTAAAGCTTCTTACCAGTTTTTTTAAGATATTGCCAAGGCAATCGGCACTAAAGGCTGGTGAGACCCTTGCCATTATAGTCTATTATCTGAGTTCACGGCACCGCAAGATTACGCTTGATAACTTAAGCAGTGCCTATAAAGATATTGATGAAAAGAAGCGAGAGGGGTTTGCAAAGTCCTCTTTTAAAAACCTTGGCAGGGTTGCAGCAGAGTTCGCGAGGATGACATCGTATAACAGAGATTTTATTGAAAAGATTGTTGATATTGAAGGATGGGAAAATTTTGAAGAGGCCAAGAAAAAAGGGAAGGGCATTGTATTTCTTACAGGACACTTAGGCAATTGGGAGCTGATGGCTTACAGCCAGTCCTTAAGGGGCTATCATGGGAATATTATAGCAAGACCATTAGATAATCCTGTTGTGGAGGGATTTGTTCAAAAGCAGAGGAGCGCTGCAGGCAACAGGGTGATTGCAAAGAAGAGCGCTTTGAAGGATATTATACAGTGTCTAAGAAATAAAGAGCATGTTGGTATACTCCTTGATCAGAATGTTGCACAGCAGGAGGGGATATTTGTAGACTTCTTTGGGAAGACTGCATGCACCAGCTTTGGCCTTGCGATGCTTGCCTTAAAGATAGATATTACCATAATCCCTGTTTTTTTAGTATACACAGGCCATGGCAGATACAAGCAGTTAATCGGAAAAGAGATAGAGATACAAAAAACAGGTGATTTTGAATATGATATGGCATATAATACAGCGCTTTTTACAAAGGTAATTGAGTCGTATATAAGACTGTATCCAGAGCAGTGGTTCTGGGCGCACAGGAGATGGAAGACACAGCCTAAGGAGATGGAGTGGAAGAACAGGAAGATAAAAATAAGGAAATTTGAAGGGCAGATAGATTTAAAAGGGATAGATAATGTTTAAAAGGAAAATAAAGAAGATATTAATAAGAGGCACAAACTGGATTGGCGATGCTGTGCTCACACTGCCTGCTGTAAATGCTGTGAGAAAGAGATTCCCGGATGCAGAGATATCAATTTTAGTAAAGCCATGGGTTGCAGAGCTCTTTGAAAGCAGCCCTGATATTGATAAGATAATTATTTATGACGATAAAAAATATAGCCGTTTATGCGGAAAAAGAAAACTAATAAGCGACTTAAAGAAACACAAATTTGACATGGCTATTCTCTTTCAAAATGCCTTTGAAGCAGCATTCATAACATATTTTGCAGGGATACCAGTTAGATACGGATACAATACTGACGGCAGAGGCATGCTTCTTACACATAAGATTGCCCTTTCAGATGAGACACTCAAAAAACATCAGGTATGGTATTACCTTGATTTATTAAGGCCGCTGGGTATTACTATAAAAAAGCCTGAACTTAGCCTCAAGATCGGAAATAAGGATAAGGCTGCTGCATCAAATATCCTGAAAAAAAACCGTATAAAAAAGGATGACCTTATAATTGGAATAAATCCCGGCGCATCATACGGCCCTGCAAAAAGATGGTTTCCTGATAGATATGCAAAACTTGCTGAAATGCTGATTGAGAGGTGTAGCGCAAAGATAATCTTATTTGGCAGCAAGGATGATAAAGAGGTTGCTGCTGAAATTGCCTCTCTCTCATCACATAAATTAATAAACCTCGCTGGCAAGACCTCTCTCAGCGAGGCAATTGCATTAATAGAAAGAAGCAGACTCTTTATTACAAATGATTCAGGCTTGATGCACATAGCAGCAGCATTGAATGTGCCTGTCATTGCAATATTCGGCTCTACATCGCCTGAGAGGACAGGGCCCTATGGCAAAGGACACCATATAATATATAAAAATGCAGAGTGCAGCCCGTGTCTGAAAAGGGAATGTCCGACTGATTTTAAATGTATGGATTTAATAAGTGTGGATGAGGTGTATAATGATGTAGAGGCAACTCTTGCAGTTGCCCAGCACGGGGGCAGCCGCAAGGGCTTTCCTTACAAAAAAATTACGACACCTGCCGTGTTTCTTGACAGGGATGGGACAATATGCCATGAGACGCCTAATTATTTAAGAGATATAAATCAATTGCGGCTCATCCCAAAGGCTGCTGATGCTATAAGGCTGATTAATAAAAATAACATCAAGGCAGTAGTAATTACCAATCAATCTGCTGTTGCAAGGGGATATATTACAGAAAAAAAATTAAAAAGAATAAATGATGCACTTTCTGAAAGGCTTAAAAAGAAGAATGCAATTATTAACGGCGTATATTACTGCCCTCACCATCCGGATGTTGGAAATGATTTATATAAAAAGGATTGCGACTGCAGAAAGCCAAAGCCCGGTTTGATAAAGAGGGCTGCTGATGAGCTTTCAATTGATATTAAAAAATCATACATGATAGGCGATAAGATTACAGATATTCAGCTGGCAAAAGAGGCTGGCATGAAAGGAATACTTGTTCTGACTGGTTATGGCAAAAAGGATTATGATATAATAAAAAAAGACGGGCTTAAGTCGCCTGCTTATATTGCCATAGACATATATGATGCTGTTAAGTGGATTTTAAGAGATAAAAATAAAAGTGCTAAAAAAAGATTTTAACAATATACTTATCATTAAACCGAGCTCTATCGGTGATGTAATACACGCCCTTCCATTTTTAAAAGCAATAAGGGGAAGATACCCTGATGCTGTTATTTCATGGCTGATAAACAGAGGCATTGATGAAATTATCAGGGACAACCCCAATCTGGATGAGGTTATCTTATTTGAAAGAAAAAGGTGGGGCGGCTTTGATGATATCGGCTATAAATTCAAAGGACTTACTGAATTTATCAGGGAATTAAGGCAAAAAAGATTTGATTTAGTAATAGACCTTCAGGGGCTTTTTAGAAGCGGGTTAATTACATATCTTTCAGGCGCAGATTCCCGCATCGGCTTTGCCAATGCGAGGGAGTTCAGTCCAATATTTTATAATTACAAGGTCTCTCATCCTCCTATTGAGATGCATGCAGTTGACAGGTACCTTCTTATCGCAAAAGAGCTTGGCGCAGATATAACCAAAAAGGATTTTAAAATTAATATCCCTGAGAAAGAAAAGAGATATGCAGCAAGCCTCATAAGCAGGAATAAAAAAAGACCATTGATTGCAATTAATCCATCCGCAAGATGGGAGACAAAGATGTGGCCTCTGAAGAGATATGCAGGGCTGATAGATGCAATTGCCGTTAAATTAAAGGCACAGCCTGTTCTGATTGGCAGCAAGGAAGATGAAGTCAGGGTTAATGAGCTGTTATCAATGACAATGTCAAGGCCTCTGAACCTCTCTGGAAAGACGAGTCTTCTACAGCTATCAGCATTATTGAAAAAGGTTGCCCTTTTGATTACCAACGACTCAGGGCCTATGCATATTGCTGCAGCAGTTGGAAC
>CAKKRA010000321.1 GCA_919902475.1 Nitrospiria bacterium | reverse complement strand
AAGAGAAGGCGGCAGGACAGTAGGCGCAGGCGTAGTAACACAAATAATAGAGTAATAAAATTATAAGGTAGCATATAGGAGTAAAAAGGTGAGTCAGAAGATTAGAATAAGATTAAGGGCATATGATCACAGGCTGTTGGACCAGTCTGTATCAGAGATTGTACAGACTGCAAAAAGGACATCTGCAAAGATTATAGGTCCTGTGCCTCTGCCGACAAAGATAAACAAGTTGACTGTTCTTCGCTCGCCTCATGTTGACAAGAAGTCAAGGGAGCAGTTTGAAATTAGGACGCACAAAAGGCTTATTGATATAATTGACCCGACACCGCAGACAGTAGATGCCTTGATGAAGCTTGATTTGGCTGCAGGTGTTGACGTAGAAATAAAATTATAGAGGCTGGGGCTTTTTGAACAGCCTTGATAGAAACTTAAGATTTGTCAAAGTTAATGATTAAAGGAAGAATATGATAAACGGTATTATTGGCGAAAAATTGGGAATGACGCAGATATTTTTAGAGGACGGAAGCATTGTAGCTGTGACTGTTATTGAGGCAGGGCCGTGCGCTGTTGTGCAGATAAAGAGGAAAGATAAGGATGGGTATGATGCTGTCCAGCTTTCCTTTAGAGAGATAAAAAAGGTTCAGAGGATTAATAAGCCTGATATGGGCCAGTTTAAAAAGGCAAATCTTCAGCCGGCAAGATATTTAAGAGAGGTCAGCGCTGATATTGGAGATGTTCAGGTCGGCCAGACAATATACGCAGATATATTTAAAAAGGGCGAAAAGATTGATGTAACAGGCGTCAGCATAGGAAAGGGTTTTGCAGGCGTTATGAAGAGGCACAATTTTAAGGGCGGGCCTGAGACACACGGTTCAATGTTTCACCGTGCGCCTGGTTCAATCGGCAGCAGCTCTTATCCATCAAGGGTCTGGAAGAATAAAAAACTTCCGGGACATATGGGAATGGAGCAGAAAACGATACAACGTTTAGAAATTGTGGATGTCAGAAAAGAAGAGAATCTGATTCTTATAAAAGGAGCTGTTCCCGGCTGCAAGGGAAGGCTTGTAATGTTAAAGAAGGCAAAGAAGGGTTAACAGATTTATTATGGCAGAGATGAATATTTTAAATATGAATAATGAAAAGGTTGGGACTATCCAGCTTGATGGTAAGGTTTTTGGCGCGCCTGTTAAGAAGACGCTTATACATGAGATAGTAACAATGCAGCTTGCGAATAAGAGGCAGGGCACAGCAGCTACAAAGAATAAGGCGCTTGTAAGAGGCGGCGGTAAGAAGCCGTGGAAGCAGAAGAAGACAGGACGCGCAAGGGCAGGCTCTAACAGATCTCCTCTATGGGTTGGCGGCGGCACAATCTTTGGTCCGAATCCGAGAGACTATTCATATAAAGAACCGATTAAGAAGGTAAGGGGCGCATTAAAGAGCGCGCTTTCTGCAAAGGCAAACGACGGGGAGATAGTTGTTGTAAATGACCTTGAAATAAAGGAGCCAAAGACAAAATTGATGGTAGACTTTTTGAATAAATTAGGATTAAATGAAGGCGTGCTGATTCTATCAGATAAGAGGGATAGAAATATTGAGCTGGCATCCCGCAACATTCCTAAGGTAAAGGTTCTGCCTTTAAGGGAGCTTAATGTTTATGATCTCTTAAAATACAGAAAGCTCCTGATAACTGAAGGCGGTGTAAAGGCAATTAAGGAGGTATTGGGATAATGGCAGATATACATGAACTCCTGCAAAGACCTCTTTATACAGAAAAGGGACTAAACCTGAAGGAAAAAGAAAACAAGATTGTCTTTAGGGTAAAAAAGAACGCAAATAAGTGCGAGATAAAGAAGGCAGTTGAGAAGATATTTAAGGTAAAGGTAGATGATGTCAATACAATCAATGTGCTGGGTAAAAAGAAGAGGCAGGGCAAATTTTCTGGAAAGACATCAGACTGGAAAAAGGCGATTGTTACCCTGAAAAAGGGAGAAAAATTAGAATTAGGAGAAGGTGCTTAGGAGTAAATTAAGTTATGCCTGTTAAAAGCTATAAACCAACATCACCGGCAGTAAGGTCAAAGACCACAGCAAGCTTTGAGGAGATAACAAAGACAAGGCCTGAAAAGAGCCTTATTGTCTCTCTGCCTTCAAGCGGCGGAAGAAATAATATTGGCAAGATGACCCTCCGCTATCACGGCGGCGGCCATAAAAGGCTTTACAGAATTATTGATTTCAGGAGAGATAAGCTTAATATACCTGCAAAGGTTGCTGCAATAGAATACGACCCAAACAGGTCTGCAAGGATTGCGCTATTGCATTATATAGACGGCGAGAAGAGATATATACTTATGCCGGACGGCCTAAAGGTTAATGAAACAATTATCTCTGGCGATGCTGTAGACATTAAGCCTGGCAATGCGCTGCCTTTAAAAAGCATCCCTGTCGGCACTATCATACATAATGTTGAGTTAAAAAGGGGAAAGGGCGGCCAGCTTGTAAGGAGCGCAGGTTCTGCTGCACAGTTGATGGCAAAAGAGGGTGAATACGCCCATGTTAAATTAGGCTCTGGCGAGGTCAGATTGGTTCATTCTGAATGTTTTGCCACTATTGGCCAGGTAGGCAATCTTGAGCATGAAAACATATCCATTGGCAAGGCAGGAAGGTCGCGCTGGCTCGGCATAAGGCCTCATGTAAGAGGTGTTGCGAAGAATCCTGTAGATCATCCTCACGGAGGCGGTGAGGGAAAGTCATCAGGAGGAAGGCATCCTGTTTCTCCCTGGGGTCAGCCAACTAAGGGATATAAAACGAGAATGAATAAGGCAACAGATAAATATATTATAAAAAAGAAAAAATAACCCTGAAATAAATTCAGGGCAAGTTGTGGAGGAGTAAAGGTGCCAAGGTCAGTTAAAAAAGGACCATTTATAGAACCAAAGCTTTTTAAGAAGATTGAACACATGAATCAATCAGGCGATAAGAAGGTTGTAAAGACATGGTCAAGAAGGTCAACAATTGTGCCTGAGATGATAGGTCATACATTTGCAGTCCACAACGGCAAAAAATTTATACCTGTTTATGTAACAGAAAATATGGTCGGCCACAAGCTCGGAGAGTTTTCTCCAACAAGGACATTTAAAGGTCATGGCGCTGTGCATACAGAAAAATCCACAGCATTAAAATAAAGAGGAAAGATAAAAAATGGAAGCAAGGGCAGTTTTAAGATATGTAAGGATAGCGCCGAGGAAGACAAGGCTGGTAATAGACCTTATCCGAGGCAAGAATGTGCAGGAGTCAATAGCAATATTAACTCATCTGCCGCGTTCTGCAGCAAAGGTTGTTAAAAAACTTCTTCATTCTGCTGTTTCAAACGCAGAGCAGAAGAATATGAATGTTGATGAATTAAAGGTTGCCGCAGCCTATGTTAACCAAGGTCCTACATTAAAGAGATTCAGGGCAAGGGCAATGGGCAGGGGTAATGTTATAAGAAAAAGGACAAGCCATATTACATTAGTCCTTTCAGAAGAAGTAAAGAAATAGCAAGGAGGAGAGAGTGGGACAGAAGGTTCATCCTATTGGATTTAGACTCGGATATATAAAAGACTGGAATTCAAGATGGTTTTCCAAAAAGAACTATGCACAGCTTCTGCATGAGGATTTGAAGGTAAGAAAGATAGTTAAGAGCAAGCTCTTTCATGCTGGTGTGTCAAAGATAGAAATTGAAAGGTCTGCAGACAGGGCAAGGATTAATATTTATACAGCAAGGCCTGGCATAATAATCGGCAGAAAAGGCGCTGAGGTAGACAAGCTTAAGAAGGATTTAGAGTCCCTTACAAAAAAGCAAATATTTATAAATATTAAAGAGATTAAGAAGTCAGAGCTTGATGCACAGCTTGTGGCAGAGAATATTGCAATGCAGCTTGAGAAGAGGGTTGCATACAGAAGGGCGATGAAAAAGAGCGTTCTGTCAGCATTAAGATTTGGCGCGCTCGGCATCAAGATTGCTTGCGCAGGAAGGCTTGCAGGTTCCGAGATTGCAAGGAGAGAGTGGTACAGAGAGGGCAGGGTCCCGCTGCACACGCTCAGGGCGGATATTGACTATGGTTTTACAGAGGCAAAGACTACTTACGGCCAGATAGGAATTAAGGTCTGGATTTATAAAGGTGATGTGATTGCAGGCGCAAGTGAATCTGAAAAGAGGATGCAGGTAGGAAAGGTTTAGTATGCTTAGTCCTAAAAAGGTAAAGTTTAGAAAGATGATGAAGGGCCGGAGGACTGGAAAGGCCTACAGGGGCTCAGATCTCAGCTTCGGCGAGTTTGGTTTAAAGGCAATGGAGCCTGGCTGGATATCCAGCAGACAGATAGAGGCTGCAAGGATTGCGATGACCAGGCATGTAAAAAGAGGCGGCAAGATATGGATCAGGATATTTCCGGATAAGCCTATAACCAAGAAGCCTGCTGAGACCCGTATGGGCAAGGGAAAGGGTTCTCCTGAATATTGGGTGGCGGTTGTAAAGCCTGGAAGGATTATCTATGAGATGGACGGCGTTACAGAGGATATAGCAAAGGCGGCCTTTAGGCTTGCAGCTCATAAGCTGCCAATTTCTACTAAATTTGTTTCAAGAGTCGGAGCGATTGGATGAAAGTAAAAGAGATAAGAGACCTGACAATTGAAGAGCTATCAAATAAGGAGCAAGAGCTCAGAAAAGAGTACTTTAACCTTAGATTCCAGCTTGCATCTGGAAGGATTGAGAGTCCTGCGAGATTTACACAGGTGAGAAAAGAGATTGCAAAGATTAAGACTATTATGAGAGAGAAGGAAACAGGCCATAAGGCTGGTTGATTAATTTCTTGATAGTAAGACAGGCGTTTTGCCTGTTACAGGGGATGAAATGGATAAGAAAGAGACATTGAGCGGCATTAAAAATAAAAAAGAATTTATCGGAGAGGTCGTAAGCAACAAGATGGATAAGACTGTAGTGGTGGTTGTAAAGAGACTTGTCCAGCATCCGGAATATAAGAAGGTTGTTAAAAGGATTACAAAATTGATGGCAGACGACAAAGACAACAAGTGCAATATAGGTGATAAGGTAAAGGTGATTGAAACACGGCCGATGAGTAAATTCAAGAGATGGAAGGTCGTAGAGATATTAGAACAGGCAAAGGAAAAGGTGTAGGTGCTGTAATATGATACAGATGCGTTCAATGCTTGATGTTGCAGACAACTCAGGCGCAAAAAAGGTTATGTGCATACATGTCTCCGGCGGTACAAGGAGGCGGTATGCAAATATAGGCGATATTATTATGGTCAGCGTTAAAGAGGCGATTCCTGAAGGTACTGTTAAGAAGGGCCAGGTTGCAAGGGCAGTTATCGTTCGGTCAAAGAAGGGTATGAAGAGGGACGACGGCTCTTATATAAAATTTGACAGGAATGCAGCAGTATTGATCAATCAGGAAGGCGAGCCTATTGGCACAAGGATATTTGGCCCAGTGGCAAGGGAGCTGAGAAAGAAGAATTTTATGAAGATTATATCCCTTGCGCCAGAGGTATTGTAGATATAACACAGGAGATTGAGGAAAGAAATGGCATTGACAAAATTAAAGATAAAAAAGGGCGACAGGGTGAAGGTAATAGCTGGAAAAGAGCTGAATAAAGAAGGCAAGGTCTTTATGGTTTTCCCGGCAAAGAGCCGTATTATGATCGAAAAGCTCAATCTCATAAAGAGGCATACAAAGCCGACACAAAAGCAGCAGCATGGCGGAATTGTTGAGAAAGAAGCATCTATACACATGTCAAATGTAATGCTTATATGCCCTAAGTGCAGCAAGCCGACACGGGTAGGTTATAAAATACTTGAAGGCGGAGATAAGATGCGTGTGTGCAAAAAATGCGAAGAGGTGATTGATTAATATTATGACAGCGAGATTAAAGGAAAAATATAAAAAAGAGGTTATACCTGCATTGATGACGGAATTTAAATATAAGAATATAATGCAGGCGCCCAAGGTTGAGAAGATTGTGTTGAATGTTGGAATGGGCGAGGCAATTTCAAATATGAAGCTCCTTGAGGCTGCGGTAAAAGAGCTTGCAGCAATAACAGGACAGAGGCCTGTTATAACAAAGGCAAAGAAATCGATTGCCACCTTCAAACTCAGGGAGGGTATGCCGATTGGATGCATGGTGACTCTCAGGGGCAATATGATGTATGAATTTCTTGACAGGCTTATTAGTTTTGCCCTTCCGAGGATAAGGGATTTTAAAGGCGTCTCAGGAAAGAGCTTTGACGGCAGGGGGAATTATACGCTCGGCGTTAAAGAGCAGTTGATGTTTCCTGAGATTAAATACGATGAGATTGCGGCTGTTCACGGCATGGATATTGTGATTGTAACAACAGCCAAGACAAACGAAGAGGGAAAGAAGCTGTTGAATCTGTTGGGGATGCCCTTTAGAAAATAATTTTTGAAAGGATTATAAAAGTGGCAAAGAAAAGTTTAATAGCAAGATCAAAAAGAGAGCCAAAGTTCAGTGTTAGAAAATACAACCGCTGCCCTTTATGCGGCAGGCCGAGGGGTTATCTGAGAAAGTTTGATATGTGCAGGATATGTTTCAGGAATCTTGCATTAAAGGGTGAGATACCAGGGGTAATTAAGTCAAGCTGGTAAAAAAAAGAGAATTTGGAGAATTAATATTATGATGACAGATCCAATTGCAGATATGTTGACAAGGATAAGAAATGCCAATAAGATGAAATTTGAGAAGGTGGATATCCCTTCTTCAAAGATAAAGGCAGAGATAGTAAAGATATTAAAGGAAGAGGGTTTTATAAAAAATTACAAATTTCTAAAGGATAGAAAACAGGGCATAATAAGGGTATATCTTAAATATACACAGGATGAGAGGCAGATTCTTACCGGGTTGAGAAGGGTGAGCAGGCCAGGCAGAAGGGTATACTGCGGCCTTGATAGAATACCACGTGTAAGGGGCGGGTTTGGTATAGCAGTCCTTTCAACACCAAAGGGTATTCTAACAGACAAGGGATCAAAGAAGGAGAAGGTTGGCGGAGAGGTGATCTGCTATGCCTGGTAAAAATTATAGAGGTGTTATATGTCAAGAATAGGTAAAAAACCGATACCTATTCCTTCAGGGATAGATGTTAAGGTAGAAAAAAACAGCGTCTCTGTAAAGGGGCCAAAGGGAGAATTAAAGCAGGATTTTCATCCCAAGATCGGGGTCAAAATTGATAAGGGCGATATTCTTGTCTCAAGATCATCAGATGATAAATTTGACAGGGCGCTCCACGGCCTTACCAGGAGCATAATTGCAAACATGGTAACAGGCGTAACCAAAGGCTATGAAAAGTCTCTTGAAATAAACGGGGTCGGCTACAGGGCGCAGGTGCAGGGAAGGCAGCTTGTCATGACACTTGGATTTTCCCATCCAGTAAATTTTGAACTGCCAAATGGAATAGAGGCAGTAGTGGATAAACAGACAAATATTACAATAAAGGGAATTGATAAGTATTTAGTAGGCCAGACTGCTGCAAATATCCGCAGCCTGAAGAAGCCCGAGCCTTATAAAGGCAAGGGGATAAAATATGCTGATGAGCATATTAGGCGCAAAGAGGGCAAGACAGGTAAAGGCAAATAGCGTAATTTATAAAAGAGGTGTGACAAATTGTCTGGAACAGAAAAAAAGTTAATATCAAGAAAAAGAAGACATATAAGAATAAGAAAAAAGGTCTCCGGAACATCTGAAAGACCGAGGCTGTGTGTTTCAAAGTCACTTAAGCATATTTATGCCCAGATAATTAATGATGATACAGGCGCCACATTGGCGAGTTCCTCTACAATGGACAAGGATATAAAGGGAAAGATCAAGGCTGCCGGCGATATTAATGCTGCAAAGGTAATTGGCGCTGCGATAGCTGAAAAGGCGCTCGGCAAGGATATTAAAAAGGTAGTCTTTGACAGGGGCGGATATATATATCATGGCAGGATTAAGGCATTGGCAGAGGCAGCAAGGGAAAAAGGGCTTCAATTTTAAATAGGGGGACGATTTGGAAAGAATCAACATAGAAGAGCTAAATCTAAAAGACAAGGTAATATTTATTAATAGAGTAGCAAAGGTTGTGAAGGGCGGAAGGCGGTTCAGCTTCAGCGCCCTTGTTGTAGTTGGCGACGGTCAGGGTCATGTTGGCACTGGAAAAGGAAATGCAGTAGAGGTGCCTGAGGCTATAAGAAAGGCAGTAGAGAGCGCGAAGAAGAATATTATGAAGGTGCCATTGAAAAATAACACAATACCCTTTGAGGTAATAGGCCATTTCGGGGCAGCAGATGTATTACTAAAGCCGGCATCAGCGGGAACAGGCATTATTGCCGGCGGTCCTGTACGCGCAATTATGGAGATGGTCGGCATTCATAATATATTGAGCAAGTCGCTTGGAAGCGGCAATCCAAATAATGTTGTCAGGGCAACGCTCGACGGACTGCTTAAGATAAAAATGGGAAACGATATCGCAAGGCTGAGGCGCAAAACAGAACCTGAGGCTATTAAGCCTGCTAATACTAACAATGCTTAAACACGGAGTTATTAATGGCAAAGGAACTATCAGTTACACTTAAAAAGAGTCCTATTGGCAAGATAGGGAAGCATAAATCAATAGTCAAAGGTCTTGGCCTAAGAAGACCCAACGAGACGGTTGTCCTTAAAGACACACCACAGATAAGGGGTATGGTGAATAAGATATCTTATATGGTAGATGTGAAGGAGATCGCTTAGACTTAGAGGTCAGAATACAACAGAAGTAAGAAGATTTGAACGGGGATTGATATAAAATGAGATTAAATGAATTATCACCTGCAAAAGGTGCAAGGAAAAAGGAAAAGAGAATAGGCAGGGGTACTGGTTCAGGCCACGGCAAGACTTCAACCAAGGGGCATAAGGGCCAGAATGCCCGCTCAGGGGGCCCAAAGGGGCCAGGTTTTGAAGGCGGGCAGATGCCATTTCAAAGACGGATGCCTAAGAGGGGTTTTACAAATATCTTTAGAAAGGAATATGCGATATTAAATCTGAAGGACCTCTCTGAGTTCAAAGGCAGTGATGCTATTACACCTGAAGTGCTATTGGAAAAAGGCGTAATAAGAAAATTAAAGGATGGAGTAAAGATATTAGGGGAAGGGGATTTAAAAGGGCCTTTAACTATCAAAGCCAACAAGTTTAGCAATAGTGCCTTAAAGAAGATAGAGGCTGCTGGTGGCAAGGCAGAGGTAATCTAAATTGCTTGAGAGATTAGTTACCAGTTTTCAGAATATTCTCAAAATTCCAGAGCTAAGAATAAGAATTTTCTTTACCCTTGCAATGCTCGCTGTTTACCGCGTTGGCGCGCATATACCAACACCTGGTATAAATAACGAGGCATTAGGCCGCTTTCTTACTGAAAAGGGCGGGGCGCTCATGGGCTTCTTTGACATGTTTTCCGGCGGAGCCCTGTCAAAGCTGTCTATATTTGCCCTTGGTATAATGCCCTATATCAGCGCATCTATTATCTTGCAGCTTCTTACTGTTGCATGGCCGCATCTGCAGGCGCTTGCAAAGGAGGGCGAAGCAGGAAGAAAAAAGATTGTACAATACACACGATATGGAACAGTAGTTATAAGCATCATTCAGGCAACGGGCATATCAATCGGTCTGGAAGGGATGAGCGAGGGGATATTTGTTCAGAGTCCCGGCTGGTCATTCAGAATAATGACAATCATAACATTAACTGCAGGCACATCCTTTATAATGTGGCTCGGCGAGCAGATTACAGAAAGAGGGATCGGGAACGGCATATCCCTCATTATATTTGCAGGTATTGTTGCTCAGCTTCCTTCGGCAGCAACAAATACAATCAGGCTTTCTCAGACAGGTGAAATAAAGACTGCGGTTATTGCTGTGCTGCTTGCGATGATGTTTATAGTAATAGCTGCGATTGTTTTTTTAGAGGGCGGCAGAAGGAAGATAGCTGTGCAGTATGCGAAGAGGATTGTCGGCAGAAAGGTATACGGCGGTCAGAGCACGTATATACCATTAAAGATAAATACAGCAGGCGTTATTCCTCCGATATTTGCGTCATCACTTCTGGCGTTTCCAGCGACTGTTGTAGGTTTTATAGATGTCCCGTGGGTTCAGAGTATTGCAAAACAGCTTGCACCGGGAGGCGTTATACATATTTTCTTATATGCAATGCTTATAATATTCTTCTGCTTTTTTTATACTGCTGTTGTATTGAACCCTGTAGACCTTGCAAATAATATGCAGAAATACGGCGGGTTCATACCAGGGGTAAGGCCTGGACAGAGAACTGCGGATTATATATACGGTATACTGACAAAGGTTACCTTTGGCGGCGCAATATATCTTTCAGCTATATGTGTTTTGCCTGAAATTCTTATTTTGTATTTAAATGTTCCTTTTTATTTTGGCGGCACATCCCTGCTGATTGTTATCGGTGTTGGATTAGATACTGTGCAGCAGATTGAGTCTCACTTAATCACACGGCACTATGAAGGATTTATGAAAAAGGGCAAGATAAAGGGCAGAATTGGATAGATTCTGATAAGGGATGATTATTTTGAAGTCTCAGCAAGAAATTGCTAAGATGGCGGCTGCAGGAAGGATTGTCGCTGAGGCATTAGATGGATTGAAAAATATCGTAAGGCCGGGAATAACGACCTTAGAGTTGGATAAATTTACTGAGCATTTTATAATCAAAAAGGGTGCGAGGCCGGCATTTAAAGGCTACAGGGATTATCCTGCAACCATCTGCGCATCAATAAACAATCAGGTGGTTCATGGGATCCCGTC
>CAKKRA010000320.1 GCA_919902475.1 Nitrospiria bacterium | reverse complement strand
ACCCTGACATTATCATGTTGCAGTTATACCCTGACAGATTTATATTGCTACCACACATGATCCCATTTTTGTTGACTTTTTGCTGACCCCCTTTTTGCTTTTCCGATTATTCTGCGCTGATACTCTATTAGCGCTGATTGGTTTGTGTAAATTAATAACCCAAACAAAGGAGGAGGATATGAAGACAACTGTAATCAGCGCCATAATCATGGTGATGTTTGTTTTTCCCAGTATTGTGCCTGCTCAAGAGGCAGTGCCTGTTGAGAATCCTCTTAAAACAGAAATGAGGCTTCTTGACAGCGCCTTTAAGAACCTGATTGATTCCCTCATATTCAACAATCCCAAGACCATTCAAGAGCCTTTTGAGGAGGTTCATAAGGCAAAGAAAAACACAGAGGCAGCGCTTGAAAAGGGCTTGATAAAACTCCCGAAGAACAACGACAAGATAAAAGATTTTATTAAAATGGATGAAGAGTTTCATCACAATATGGAAGGGCTTATAGAGGCGTCAGGGAAGGGAAATATGAAAAAGGTGCAGGATATAACCCACAAGCTCTTGAATGGCTGCGTTCAGTGCCACAACAGGTTTAGGAACTGATGCGCATAAATTTTTATGAATGGTTTT
Organism: Nitrospiria bacterium; assembly: GCA_919902475.1. Taxonomy (GTDB): domain Bacteria; phylum Nitrospirota; class CAKKRA01; order 9FT-COMBO-42-15; family 9FT-COMBO-42-15; genus 9FT-COMBO-42-15. Next base: position 3,209 of record CAKKRA010000320.1, on the reverse strand, counting down.
TGATTTCCTAAGCAATATGGTTAAAATATTTGTTAATCAGGCTGTTTAAGGTGTTTTCAATAGTGTAGGTTTCTGTGGCGTTTACTTCTGTATACAGGCTTGGGATAATTTCAAGGAAGGCATTAAGGAGTTCCGGATCAAAAACTGTCTTATTGCCTTCCCTTAGAATCTGTAGTGATTTTTCAAAGGAGTAAGGCTCTTTATATGGCCGCTTTGATGTCAGGGCGTCAAAATAATCTGCTATGGTAAAGATGCGCGCATTGATTGGTATCTCCCTTTCCTTAAGCCCTATGTATCCGCTTCCATTAAATCTCTCATGATGATACTGGACAATATCCTCTGCATCAATTAACCATTTATAGTTATTGACAATCTCTAATCCAATGTGGACATGAACTTTCATTATATTAAACTCTTCTTCAGTGAGTTTCCCGGGTTTAAGTAAGATATTGTCGCTTATTCCAATCTTACCCAAATCATGCAGGAATGCGCCTTTTATAAGGCTTTGAATCCTTTCCTTTTCAAGGCCGACTGTTTCTGCAAGCCGCACTGAGTAAATGGTTACGCGGTAATTATGTATGTTTGTATCGTGGTCCCTTTTTGCAATTGCCTCTCCCAATGCCTTGAGCATCTCTATGTTTGCCTTTGACAGGTCAACGGAGAAATTTATAATGTCTTTGTTAAGCGCAATAATTACAGGATAAAGTATAAGCGTGGTTGCAAACATTGCAATAATTACTCCTCCAACTGACCACACAACACGGTTCTTGATATCTGCGAAGATTTTTGGGTCTATCTTATAGTTGCCCTCAAAATAGCCTATGACCTTGCTGTCTTCATGGTCTTTAATAGGCACGAAGATTTTCAGATACATCTGGCTGTCAAGATATTGCTTCATGTAATTAACCTTATCAGCCATAAGGAAGTCATGTTTTTTCTTTTCCAATTCCTCTATTATTGCCCTGCTCTTTGGAAGGGCTTCAGCAAGCATCTTTTTCTTGTCTATATCATAAAGCTCAATGGTAATAAAGCGCATATTGCTGATATGCTCATGTATCTTATTTTTCAGATTGTTATAGTTGGCAGGTTCTGGGCTATGGAAATAGGTGTGAAAGTCATTTGCAAATAATTCTGATTCCTGTATGGCAAGGTCAACCACAAAATCGTCTATCTTTTCTATCTCAACAAAATAGACAATTGCTCCTATTATGATTGACAAAAGTATCCATACAAGGAGAAGTCTTTTTATCACCCTTTTATGGATGTTATCTGTTAGTGGCAGTCTTAAGAAGTTCATATTTATAAGCAACCTAAGATGAGAAATAATTATTACAATAATTGACAGCTTCTTATTAAATATGATACCTTAGTAACAATGCCGGCGTAGCTCAGTGGTAGAGCAGCTGATTCGTAATCAGCGGGTCGGAGGTTCAACTCCTCTCGCCGGCTCCATTACCATATCAGAATTAATCTATAATAAGTCTATAATTTGTTTTTAAAAATGTCAACAGAACAATAAAAAAACCATGCCCCCGAAACAGCATGGTTTTTATAGACAAAAACCTGCAAATCTTTACGGTTGAATATATTTATAACCTTGTGATTGAAAATCTGCGATAGCTGTCAGCGCAGCAGTTACATATTCTATGCCCGAAATCAGCTGATTGGTTTTAATGTTATTTGCTGCAGCAGTGTTCATGCAAAAATATACTTTTACACCCTGCCCCATAAAATTCAACATCATATTTTTAAATGTATTTTGAGCTGCTGCAGGATGAACGATGTCCGGCGGGAGATCCGGATCAAGCACAAAAGGGAAGCCCGCGCCGTGAATTATAAGCGAAATCTCAAAATCTTCTGCTCTCATGCCATTGGTCTTGAGGTAGTCATTGAGTATGTTCTGCAGATTGCTGAAACCATAGGGGCGGCCTTTGGAATCCACGAACGCATTTACCTGCATAACTAATTTTACCTTGTGACGCTTCTGCAGGCAGTGCATGAGCTGCAGCGTTCCTTCTCCGAACTTCTCCTCAAATGAAACTGGGTATCCATTTGCATCCACATAAGGGGTGCCCGCTGGGCACGGTTTTTTATAATGATGATGTTCATCGTTGTCGCTGGCCGGGGATGTTTGTTCCATCATAATCACAGACAGTAGCAGTGCTGATAAAACAAGAATAACTCGCTTTAACATTTCTCCTCCTTTTTGAAAGTTAGTTTGTAATGGTGATGGTTTGTTCTGCATCCATAATTTCCCCGTGATAGAAGGGAGGTGCTTCTGTTATGAATGCCTGAATACTGTTTTTAATTCTGAGCCATTTAGTGCATATTTCTTATTTTATTTGTTTAATAATCACCTCCCCTCTTAACGCAATTAATCTCTTCTCACTGTTCTTTCATGATAAGCCAATAGTCAGTCGTCTTTCTTTTCTGACGCCCTGACTGCCCTGTTAAACGCCCAGTTCTCAATCTCCTTTATCTGCTCATCCATTGTAATTGACAACGGCACTGTCCTGTTTATCGCAGTCATTATATCATGCTGTTTCATCTCCCTGTTTTCGCTGAATGCCTCATACATGGCTGATGATACTATCTGCTCAATCTCTGCGCCGCTGAAGCCTTTTGTGGAGTGTGCAAGCAAATCTATATCAAAATAATGCGGATTGTTCTTTCTCTTTTCAAGGTGAATCTTGAATATCTGAAGCCTTTCTGCCTTATTCGGCAGGGTTACATAGAATATCTCGTCAAATCTTCCCTTTCGCAGTATCTCTGCAGGAAGCAGATGTATTGCGTTTGCAGTTGCAGCAACAAATACAAAGCTGTCCTTTTCTTGCATCCATGTAAGGAATGTTCCGAGCACCCTTGTTGCAGAGCCTCCCTCTGCCTTAAAGCCCTGAACAGATATGCCTGCCTCTATTTCATCTATCCAGAGTATGCATGGCGCAATTGCCTCTGCGCTGTTAATAGCCTTTCTCAGGCACTCTTCTGCTGAGCCGAATGTCCCTTCATATACCCTTGACATATCAAGCCTGATTAGCGGCAGACCCCAGAATGAGGCAATTGCCTTTACAAACAGGCTTTTGCCGCAGCCGCTTATTCCAGTCATCAATACGCCCTTTGGTTTGGATAGGCCAAAGTCCTGCGCCTCTTTAGAAAAGAGGTTTGCCCTTTTACTGAGCCATGACTTCAGATTTTCCATACCTCCAACT
>CAKKRA010000319.1 GCA_919902475.1 Nitrospiria bacterium | reverse complement strand
TCACATCTGCTGTCATGGCTTGGACAAAGAATAACAGCTATAATTATAGCAATCCTTTTGCCAATTCATATTATAGCCATTCCTCTTGCAAATAAAAAAATAAGCTTCTCTCTTGTCTCGGAAAGGCTCTCACATACAGAGTGGCTGATTATTGATATATTTCTACTCATAGCCTGTATGTATCACGGCCTGAACGGCTTATATTCAATGACAATAGATTTTAATCCTGATAAAAGGATTTCAAAAGCCGTTCTCTTTTTCCTCTGGTTCTTTGGAATCATGTTATCTTTATACGGTATTCTTGTCCTCTGGAGATTTGTCAGATGAAATATCTAAAAGACTTTATATTAAATAAACATCCTGGACAGACAGCCTTTGGCCTGCACAGGATAAGCGGCATAGCCTTAACACTCTACCTCCTTTTGCACATAATACTGCACAGCACTGCGCTTATACTTGGAAATGACGCATACAACAATCTTGCAAAAACAATGGACAACCCATTGGCACATCTCTTAGAGCTTTTAATAATATTAACTGCCTCTTTTCATCTGCTAAATGGGCTAAGATTAATTCTGATAGATATCTTTATTCTCACAAGATTTCAAGAAAAGTTATTTTTTGTTGTAAAGCTTGCAACTGCCTTTATTGGCATATATGGTTTGTCAATCTATTTTGAGAGGCTCTTTTAATGTATAGTTTTGATGCAGTGATTGTAGGAGGCGGACTCGCGGGACTTCGGGCTGCGTATGAGCTTGCAAATAATAAGATAAAGACAGCGGTTATATCAAAGGTCTATCCTATACGCTCCCACTCTATTGCAGCACAGGGCGGTGTAAATGCCCCTCTTAACAACATTGAAAGAGAAATATCTGATGACTGGGAAAAACATGCTTACGACACGATAAAGGGCAGTGACTATCTTGGCGATCAGGATGCTATTATTAAGATGTGCAAAGAGGCGGCAAACAGAATCTATGAGATTGAGCATTGGGGCTGTCCTTTTAGCAGAACTAATGACGGAAGTATCAGCCAGAGGCCATTTGGAGGGCAAGGCTTTCCAAGAACAGCATACGCAGCAGACAGGACAGGCCATGCAATGCTGCATACGCTCTTTGAGCAGATAATAAGAATCAATGAGGATAATAATTGTCTGACCTTTTTTGATGAATGGTTTGTAACAAGGCTGATTGTTGAAGATAACTCTATAAGAGGTCTTATTGCCCTTGAATTAAAAACAGGTGATTTACATGCCTTTAAAACAGATGCAGTAATAATTGCCACAGGAGGCGCTGGAAGACTCTATGGCAAATCAACCAATGCCTTAATCAACACAGGCACAGGCATGGCAATTGCCTACTTGGCAGGCGTTGATTTGAAGGATATGGAATTTATACAATTTCATCCAACAACACTTTATGGCACAAATATACTTGTTACAGAAGGCGCAAGGGGCGAAGGGGCATATCTGTTAAACAAGAACGGAGAGAGATTCTTGTCAAATTATGATGACTCAAAGAAGTCAATGGAGATTGCGCCGAGGGATATTGTCTCAAGGAATATGATAAAGGAGATTAAAAAGGGTAATGCTATTAATGGCCAGTATCTCCTTCTTGATTTAAGGCATATTGGTAAACAGGCGATAATGGAAAGGCTGCCCGGCGTTGTGGAGCTTGCAGGAAAATTTGCAGGGATAAATGCAATTACAGAACAAATACCTGTTGAACCCGGACAGCATTACACAATGGGAGGGATTGATACAGATGCTGATTGCAGGACAAAGATAAACGGCCTTTATTCTGCTGGCGAGGCTGCATGTGTAAGCGTGCACGGCGCAAACAGGCTCGGCGGCAATTCTCTCTTAGAGACAATTGTATTCGGCGCAATAGCAGGAGAAAACATGGTAAAATATCTATCCGCAAACAAGAAAAGCAATAATACAGAGATTTTTATTGAAACTGCTTTAAAAGAAGAAAAAGGGGAAATCAGCCAAATATTTGAGAGAGATGGAAAAGAGAATGTCTTTAATCTGTTTGAAGAAATGAACAATGTACTGTGGAATAATGTAGGCATATTCAGGCATGAGACTCAATTAAAAGAGGGCTTAGAAAATCTAAGAGGCATAAAAGAAAGAAGCAGCAATATTGGAATAAGATATAAAGGCAAAAGGTTTAATTTTGAGCTTTACTGGCTATTAGAGCTTATTGGAAGCATTGATATTGCAGAGACTGTTATAATGGGCGCTATTGAAAGAAAGGAGTCAAGGGGCTCACATTATAGAAATGATTATCCAAAAAGGGATGATGAAAACTATCTTAAGCATACAATAGCATCATACAGCCCTGAAGGAGCTAAGCTCAGCTACAAACCTGTTACGCTGGGATTTATAGAACCAGCAGAAAGAAAATATTAAATGCAAAACATAACCTTCAAAATCTTCCGCTTTGACCCTGAAAAGGACAAGGAGCCATATTTTGATAATTTTGTAATCCCTGTAAAGCACGGTGATACTGTCATTGCTGGTTTATTTGATATTCAGAAAAATCTTGACTCCTCCCTTGCATTTAGATTCTCCTGCCGCGGCGCTGTGTGCGGCTCATGTGCCATGCATATAAATGGAAGATACCGCCTTGCCTGTGAAACACAGGTATTGGAATTAAATGCTGATATAATAACCATACAACCGCTCGGCCATCTGCCGGTCTTAAGAGATTTGATTGTGGACTTCACGCGATTCTTTGAAAACTACAAGAAAATAAAACCTTATCTGATTGGAAAATCGCCTGTGCCGGAAAAGGAATATATCCAGATGCCTGAGGAGAGGAACAGAATCGGAAATACCATTGACTGCATCCTGTGCGGCGCATGTTATGGCGCATGTGTAACTGCAGGGGTTAATAAAGAGTATTTTGGGCCTGCAGCATTATTAAAAGCAGAAAGATTTTTAAGGGATTCGCGCGATAGCATTGAAGATGAGCGGCTAAGTATTATTGATAATCTTCATGGCATATGGAGATGTCATTCTATATTTAGCTGTCAGGATGTCTGCCCCAGAGAGTTAAGCCCTGCAGAGGCGATTTTAAGGATGAAAAAAAGGATTTTACAAAAGACAATTCTATAATCTTTACCTTTTCATTGCCTCTTTTACTTTTTTTAAAAAGCCTTTATCTGAAATTATCTCTTCATTGCTGATTCTTGCATACTCTTCTAAGAGCTCTCTTTGTTTTGCATTAAGTTTATCTGGAATCTGTACATTAATCTTTACAATCTGATCCCCTATTCCATAGCCTCTGATGCTTGCAACCCCTTTGCCCTTTAATCTAAAGGCTGCTCCGCTCTGCGTTCCTGCAGGTATCTTTAATTCTGTCTTTCCAACGAGTGTCGGCACATCTATCATTGTGCCAAGCGATGCCTGTGCAAGGCCAATGGGTATCTCGCAATATATATCATCTCTATCCCTTGTAAATACAGGATGCTCTTTTACAGTAATAACTACATACAAATCACCCGGGGGACCGCCGTAATTGCCGCTCTCACCCTCATTCGAAAGTTTCAGCCTCATCCCGTCCTCTACGCCTGGAGGAACTTTTATTGAAAGGATGCGCTCTTTTTTAATCTTCTTTGCGCCGCGGCATTTCGGGCATGGATTTGTTATAATCCTGCCTTCTCCATGACATTTGCTGCATGTTCTGCTGATTGTGAAGAATCCCTGCTGGAATCTTACCTGACCGCTGCCTTTACAATTAGGACAAACCGTCGGCTCTGCGCCAAATTCTGCGCCCTTGCCATTACAATCAAGGCAGGTCTCCATCCTCGGAACCTTTACCTTCGTCTCATAGCCAAATACAGCCTCCTCAAAGGTGATATCAAGATTATATCTTAAGTCAGCGCCCTGCTCAGGCCGTTGGCCGCCCCTCCTGCTAAAGCCGAAGAAATCGCCGAATATATCGCTAAAAACATCGCCAAAATCCCTGAAACCCTCAGAACCCTGTCCACCCATCCTGTGGCCGTAGAGGTCGTAGTCCTTCCTCTTCCGCAAGTCGCTTAACACCTCGTATGCCTCAGAGATCTCTTTAAACCTTTCCTCTGATTCCTTATTCCCCTGATTTTTATCAGGATGGAACTGATGCGCAAGCCTGCGGTAGGCCTTTTTTATATCTGCCTCAGAGGCATTTTTCTCTACGCCTAAAACCGTGTAATAATCTTGTTTATTAGCCAATTCTTATCTACCTTATTTCTTGTCCTTATCAACTTCTTCGAATTCTGCCTCTACAACCTTCTCTTCCTTCTTTGCGCCTGACTCAGCGCCAGCGCCAGCACCAGCGTCAGCGCCTGCTGTGCCTTGCTGTGATGCAGTCTTTTTATACATCTCCTCTGCAAGCTTATGCGAAGAGGTTGAAAGCAGAGCTACTGCATTTTTTATTGTATCTATATCATTTCCAGCCAATGCCTTTCTTGTATTCTCCATGGCCTCCTGAATCTTTACCTTTTCATCCGGCAATATCTTGTCGCCGAATTCTGCCAATGACTTTTCTACAGAATAGACAAGTGTATCTGCCTCATTTCGCACCTCTGCAAGCTGTTTCTTTTTCTTATCCTCATCAGAATGCATCTCTGAATCTTTCACCATCTTTTGAATCTCTTCTTCTGTGAGGCCGCTGGAAGCAGTAATCTTTATGGACTGTTCCTTTCCAGTGCCAAGGTCCTTTGCAGAAACATGGACAATGCCGTTTGCGTCTATATCAAATGCAACCTCTACCTGCGGCACGCCGCGCGGCGCTGGAGGTATGCCGACAAGCTCAAACTGGCCGAGCATCTTGTTGTCTGCTGCCATATCACGCTCTCCCTGAAATACCCTGATAGACACAGCAGGCTGATTGTCTGTAGCAGTAGAAAATACCTGACTCTTCTTTGTCGGGATGGTTGTATTCCTCTCTATCAGCTTTGTAAAGACGCCGCCGAGTGTCTCAATACCGAGTGATAGCGGGGTAACATCCAACAGAAGCACATCCTTTACCTCGCCCTTTAACACACCTGCCTGTATTGCAGCGCCTACTGCAACAACCTCATCTGGATTTACGCCTTTATGCGGCTCTTTTCCAAAAAATTCCTTTACAACCTGCTGAACCTTTGGCATCCTTGTCTGGCCGCCGACAAGGACAATTTCATTTATATCCTTTGCTGTTAAGCCTGCATCTGATAATGCTCTTCTGCACGGCTCTATTGTCTTTTGCACTAAATCATCAACAAGCTGTTCAAGCTTTGACCTTGAAAGCTTTATGTTCATGTGCTTTGGCCCGCTTGCATCAGCAGTAACAAACGGCAGGTTTATCTCTGTCTCTAATGATGAGGAAAGCTCAATCTTCGCCTTTTCTGCCGCCTCCTTTAATCTCTGGAGGGCCATCTTATCCTTACTTAAATCAATACCCTGATCCTTTCTGAATTCCGCAACAAGCCAGTCAATTATCCTCAGGTCAAAGTCATCGCCGCCAAGATATGTATCGCCATTGGTAGATTTTACCTCAAATACTCCTTCACCCAATTCAAGGACTGTAACATCAAATGTCCCGCCTCCAAGGTCATAGACAACTATCTTCTCATCCTTCTTTTTATCAAGGCCATAAGCAAGTGATGCAGCAGTCGGCTCATTTATAATTCTCAGGACAGTAAGGCCTGCAATCCTTCCTGCATCCTTTGTTGCCTGCCGCTGGCTGTCATTAAAATATGCAGGGACAGTAATTACTGCCTCTGTAACCTTTTCGCCAAGATAGTCTTCTGCTGTCTGCTTCATCTTTTGTAATATCATTGCAGATACCTCAGAAGGGCTGTAATTCTTGCCTCTTATAATAACCTGTTCGTCTCCGTTTGGCGCCTCTGTAATCTTATATGGAAGTTTTTTAATTGCATCCTGAACTACCTCAGAATTGTATTTTCTTCCGATTAACCTCTTTATTGAAAAAATTGTATTTTCTGGATTTGTAATTGCCTGCCTCTTTGCTATCTGACCGACAAGACGCTCGCCGCCTTCTGTTATTGCTACAACAGATGGGGTTGTCCGGCTGCCTTCTGCATTGGCAATAACAACTGGTTCGCCGCCTTCCATTACTGCAACACAGGAATTTGTGGTTCCCAAGTCTATTCCAATAACCTTTCCCATTTGTGCCTCCTTTTAAAGAAATAAGTCTTATATGTCCTATAAGGCCTATTTTTTATTGTTATTTTTCCTCACTCTCCTCTGAAACAACATCCTCTTTCTTCTCCAGCCTCTTTGCAACACTTACCATTGCCGGCCGTAATATCCTGTTATTTAATAAATACCCCTTTTGAAACTCGTTTATAATAATATTATTATCATATTTATCTGTTTCTACATGGCTTACTGCCTCATGTCTTGTTGGGTCAAATGGCTCGCCAACAGACATTACTTCTTCAACCCCTAAGCTGCCGAGAAGATCCTTAAACTGCTTTACCGTCAGCTCAATGCCGGCGATTAATCCTTTTATATCCTGCAATTCTCCCTTTGACCCTTCAGACGGCTCCTTTGCATGTTCAACTGCCCTCTCAAGATTGTCAATTACAGGAAGAATATCCTTTATCAGACGTTCATTTGCAGATTTAAGGAAATCTGCCTGGTCTTTAACCATACGCTTCTTATAATTTTCAAATTCAGCATATAGCCTTACATATTTATCGTAGTTTTCCTTTGCCTGCTGAGACATCTTTTCAATTTCAGTTCTTAGGCTTTCAATTTCTATGGTCTGGTCAGAGGCAATCGACGGCTCTTCTGCCGCTTCTTTTGCATCTTCTGCTGTCTCTGAGGGTTCTTTGCCCTCCTCTTTAACCTCTATATCTTCTTTATTATCTTTCATTTTAATTATTTATTCCCTGCTAAATGCCTTTGTAAGCGTCCTTGCTGTTACATCTACAAGAGGTATTATCCTTGAATATTCCATCCTTGTAGGGCCAATTACGCCTATTGTCCCGAGCACCCTGTTGCCGTCCTTATAATTAGCTACTACCAGACTGCAGTGGCTTATTCCAATATTTTCATCGCCAATAATCACCTTAACGCCGTCGTTATCAAGGCACTTATTGAGAAATTTCAAGATAGTATATTTTTCTTCAAAGGTCTTAAAAAGCTGTCTCATCTTCTCTATATCATAAAACTCCGGATGGTCGAGGACATTTGCCTTTCCATCTAAAAATATATCTCCGATATCAAAGAATGAGTCCTCGCTATACTTGTTTATAATCCTTATTAACAGCTTATTATAATGGGCCTTGTCCATCCTCATGCCTTCTATCAGTTTATCCTTTATCTGGCCTATTGTGCAGCCCTCAAACTCATCGTTTATATATGCTGCAACCCAATCAAGGTCTTTCTGGGTGTAATCCTCATCTACAGCAAAGACATTATTATGGACAATCCCTTCCTGTGATACAAAGATAGCCAATATGCTCCTGTTATCCAACATTATAAATTTAAGGTGTTTAAAGATAGTATTTGTAAAACGTGGTATGGTAACCACACTTGTATAATGTGAAAGCATAGAAAGTATCTGTGATGTCTCATGCATCAATTCAGATATGTCTGTCCTTTTATTCTGATATCTTGCTAAAAACTGCTCTTCATCTATATGATCCAAATCACTGTGGCTAATCAGGCTGTCAATATAATAGCGGTAACCCTTTTCAGTTGGAATCCTTCCAGAGGATGTATATGGATGGGTAAGAAAACCCAATTCCTCCAGATCTGCCATGATATTTCTTATGGTCGCAGGACTCAGCCAGAAATCATGTTTTTTTGAAATTGTCCTTGAACCGACAGGCTCGCCTGTTTCTATATAGGCTGTTATTACAGTCTTTAATATCTTTTGAACTCTTTCGTCCATTTTTAAAATTCCAGATTGATTATTATAATATATTAATCCAATTATAACAGACCGTGTAAAATTTTGTCAAAAGAATAAAGAAGACAGGGGTTTGTTTAATCAAACCCCTGTCTTAACCTTAACTGCCTTTAATACATCCCGCCCATTCCGCCGCCTGGCATTGC
>CAKKRA010000318.1:2610-3076 GCA_919902475.1 Nitrospiria bacterium | reverse complement strand
AGGCGCGATGACAGCATGGATGGCTGAGGCAATAAATCCAAATCTTATGCAGACCATTGAAGGACAGCCTGTATTTGTCCATGCAGGGCCATTTGCAAATATTGCCATTGGCCAGTCATCCATCATTGCAGACAGGATTGCATTAAAGCTCGGTGATTATGTTGTAACAGAATCAGGATTTGGCGCTGATATCGGATTTGAAAAATTCTGGAATCTGAAATGCAGGTTCTCAGGCTTAAAGCCCCATGCTGCAGTTGTTGTTGCAACCATCAGGGCATTGAAGTGCCACGGCGGCGCGCCAATACCTGTCCCGGGAAAGCCGATGCCTGAAGAATATAAGGGCGAAAATGTCGGCTGGGTTGAAAAGGGGTGCGATAATCTGATCCATCATATCAAGACAGTCAAAAAGGCCGGCATCAATCCTGTTGTCTGCATCAATAATTTCTATACTGATACTGATAACGAG
>CAKKRA010000318.1:0-2600 GCA_919902475.1 Nitrospiria bacterium | reverse complement strand
TGTTGAGGCTGCAGGCGCAAGGGTTGCGCTTTCAAAGCACTGGCTTAAAGGCGGCGATGGAGCGCTTGAGCTTGCTGATGCTGTAATGGATGCGTGCAAAGAGACAAACCATTTTAAGTTCCTTTATGAGCTTGATATGCCCCTGAGGCACCGCATTGAGATGATTGCAGAGGATGTCTACGGCGCAGACGGCGTTGAGTATTCGCCTGAGGCGCTCGCAAAGGCAAAGAGGATGGAGGAAGACCCAGAGACCTCAAAGCTCGGAACATGCATGGTTAAGACGCACCTGAGCCTATCTGATAGTCCTAATCTAAAAGGCGTTCCAAAGGGATGGAAGCTCCATGTCCGCGATATACTTACCTACAAAGGCGCAGGCTTTGTTGTCCCTGTTGCAGGCGCAATTAAGCTAATGCCCGGCACAGCATCTGACCCGGCATATAGAAGGGTGGATGTTGACGTTGAAACAGGAAAGGTAAAAGGCCTGTTCTGATTGATGGGCATTTAGAAATTATTTTATTTGTTTATTGTTTTGACAGCTTGGTTATTTGATATGTTTTCAGCAATAAAAGAAACAGCAAGAAGCAGCTATTCATTTGAGAGCTTGCGCTCTGACCTTTTTGCCGGATTGACAATTGGAGTCATAGCATTGCCATTATCCATGGCGCTGGCAATTGCTACAGGCGTGGCTCCGCAGCACGGCTTATATACTGCAATAGTTGCCGGAATTGTAATTGCATTAAGCGGAGGGTCAAGGGTAAATATCTCAGGTCCGACAGCGGCATTTGTTGTTATCTTAATGCCGATTACCCAGATATACGGGATTGGCGGGCTTCTTATAAGCGGACTAATGGCCGGCTTTATTCTTGTCGGCATGGGCATGGCGCGGCTTGGCACATTAATCCAGATTGTGCCTTATCCAGTTACAATAGGCTTTACTGCAGGCATCGGCGTTGTGCTTGCAACGTTGCAAATCAAGGACTTTCTGGGGCTTAGCATCGGTCTTATGGGAGGGCATTACATTGAAAATATTGAAGCCCTTGTAAATGCCCTCCCAACACTACGCTTAGAGGAAATGTTTATAGGGGTGCTGACCTTTCTGACGCTCCTTTTATGGACAAGGCTCAAAACAAGGATCCCAGCCCATCTTGTAGCCCTCTTTGCCGGCTCAATTGCTGCCCTGCTTGCCAATCTTATCATCAGGGATTTTAATGTTGCTACAATCGGCTCGCGTTTTCACTACAACCTGGGAAGCATCACTGGCAGCGGGATTCCCCCTTTTCTGCCGCAATTTGTCTGGCCATGGGAATTACAAGGTGGCAGCGGCAGTCCGATAGGCATCTCCTTTCACCTTGTTAAAAAACTTTTGCCCTCTTCCTTTGCCATTGCCATACTCGGCGCATTGGAGTCATTGCTTTGCGCTACGGTTGCCGACGGTATGGCTGGCACAAAACACGACCCCAATGATGAGCTTGTTGGCCAGGGCATCGGCAACATTGTCACGCCCTTTTTCGGCGGCATCCCTGCAACCGCAGCCATCGCAAGAACAGCGGCAAACATAAGGGCAGGGGCGTCATCGCCTGTTGCATCGGTTGTACACGCAATTTTTATCCTGATTGGAATACTTATTCTGACGCCAGTGCTTGCCTACATTCCAATGGCATCCATGGCTGCTCTTCTCATCATGGTTGCCTGGAATATGAGCGAGGCAAAGCACTTTGTACACATTGTAAAGGTTGCCCCACGAAGCGATGTTGCCATACTCATAACCTGCTTTTCTTTAACCGTATTGTTTGATATGGAGATTGCAGTGGCAGTAGGCATGGGATTAGCAGGCGCCCTGTTCATTAGCCGCACTATTGAGCTTACTGACGCAAAACTCATTGAACGGCATGAACATCCGCATATACAATCATTGCCTAAAAACATTGTGCTGTATGATATTAATGGACCGCTGTTCTTTGGCGCTGCCCAGAAGGCCTTAAGCGGCCTGACCACCCTCAGGCCCGAGATCACTGTTGTTATCCTTGATATGTCTGATGTAACAATGATTGATATGACAGCAATGGCAGCGATGGAAACAATAATTGAAAACCTGAGAAAAAAGGGGATTCTGTTGATCATCTGCAGCCTTGCGCCGAGAATGATCCTTAAGCTCCGCAGGGCAGGGGTGCGTAAGAAAGCAGGAGAAATTGAATTTGTAAGGACATTGGAGTCTGGCATCAAGCTTGCGACAGCCCCAAGGCAATAAAATTTTTGTAACCCATTTATTTCCAACCACTACCATGCTTCCTTTTCATCCTACCCAGATTAACTTATTACTAATTTTTGGCATATACATAGATGGCCATGACATTTTCTGTCAACATTAATAATTGAATGCTAAGCAGACAGCTTCTAACACTCAATAAAAACAAGCCTTTTTTTAGCTTTACCTTCTGGTATAAAAATTGCTCTTTCTTAAAGATATGGCGTACGCAAGAATTATGATATTATTTTTGGTAGCCTTTTTTCTTTATAGTACAACAAGTTTAGCCGCCAACATTCATAAGGAAAAAGAATATCAAAAGTTATGGTGCGCTCAGCATAATGGAAAAATTGAA
>CAKKRA010000317.1 GCA_919902475.1 Nitrospiria bacterium | reverse complement strand
AGGCAATGCCATTGCCCTGGCAAATCTGCCTGTATACAATTCCTTATTAAAAAAATACCCTAATACAACACTTAACGCCTGTGGAGAGGCAGTCGGCCTGCCTGACGGCCAGATGGGAAATTCAGAGGTCGGCCATCTCAATATTGGCGCTGGAAGGATTGTGTATCAGGATTTAACAAGGATAGACCTCTCAATAAGGATTTCAGACTTTTTTGTAAATACTACGCTCCTTGATGCAATGAAGATGGCAAAGGAAAAGGGCTCAGCATTGCATCTTCTCGGCCTTGTCTCAGACGGAGGCGTTCACAGCCACATCCATCACCTCTTTGCGCTTCTGAAGATGGCAAAGGATGAAGGGCTAAAAAATGTCTTTATACATGCCTTTCTTGACGGCAGGGATACCCCGCCGAAGAGCGGCATAAATTATATGCAGACACTTGAAAGGCGTCTTAAGGAAATTGGGATCGGAAGGATTGCCAGCATTAGCGGCAGGTATTATGCAATGGACAGGGACAAGAGATGGGACAGGGTCGAAAAGGCGTATAATGCAATGGTAATTGGAGAGGGCGAGAGGGGCAGTTCAAGTATTAAGGCGATAGAAGAGAGTTATGAAAAGGGCATTACAGATGAGTTTGTACTGCCGACTGTTATAGTTAATGAAAAGGATAAGCCAATTGCCGCTATCAGGGATAATGATTCTGTAATATTTTTTAACTTCCGTGCAGACAGGGCAAGGGAGATTACTGCTGCATTGGCAGTAGATAATTTTTCAGGATTCTCACGCAAAACAAAGCCTGAATTATCAACCTTTGTTACCATGACTGCATATAATGATGAATTCAATCTTTCTGCGGCATTTCCGCCTGTAAGGCTTACAAGCATACTTGGCGAGGTCATAAGCAAGGCTGGTTTAAAACAGCTTCGCATTTCAGAGACAGAAAAGTATGCGCATGTAACATATTTTTTTAATGGCGGCGATGAAAAGGCATTTGAAGGCGAGGACAGGGTATTAATTCCATCGCCGAGGGATATTCCAACATATGACAAAAAGCCTGAGATGAGCGCAAATGAGGTTACTGATGAGGTGATAAAGCAGATTAATTCTGAAAAGTATGACTTTATTGTTATAAACTATGCAAATGCAGATATGGTCGGCCATACAGGCATACTTGGTGCAGCAATAAAGGCTGTAGAGAAAGTGGATGAATGTCTCGGCAGGCTTCTTGATGCAGTAAAAAAGAATAATGGCATAGCGATTATAACCTCTGACCATGGTGATGCAGACCAGATGATTGACTATAAAACTGGCCAGCCGCATACAGCACATACGATGAACCCTGTGCCATTTATACTTGTAGATGACAATGTAGATGCGCTGCGGGCCGCGCCCCTACTTCGCGAAAAAGGCATATTTGCAGATATTGCGCCAACTATCCTTGAGCTCATGGGTATCCCAAAGCCTGTTGATATGACAGGGGTGTCGCTGATTAAGCATTAATAACAATGGGGGCAGAGATTCACAAAAGTTTTATGTCATTCCTGCATGTTTATAGCAGGAATCCAGTCTTATCTATATGTGGATTCCCGCTCAAAAACGCTGCGGGAATGACATTCAAGAAAGCAAAAAAATGGTGGAGATATTACACCAATGATAACCTCCTTTTCAAAAAACCTTCTTAATTTCCTTCTACCCCCAACCTGCCACATCTGCAAATTACCAATCAAAGGATATGAGAATCCCTATGTCTGCCGCTTCTGCTGGGATAAGATTAAGTTTATAGAAGAGCCAGTCTGTCCATGCTGCGGTATGCCATTCAGGTCAAATGTTACTTTAATAAAGAGCCCAGATTTTCTGTGCAGCGCCTGCAGAAAGAAGCTGCCTCATTTTAAGAAGGCTATTGCTGTTGGTGTTTATGAAGGAACACTATCAGAGGCAATACACATCTTAAAATATCAGAAAAGACAAGCAATGGCAAAGTATCTGAATGTTATGATAACAGATCTCCTGCTTCAAAGGCTCTTTGATAGTGATATTATTATCCCTGTGCCTCTTCATAAAAAGAGGCTTAATGAGCGGGGATTTAATCAATCCCTTTTGATCGCACATCATTTATCAAATAGGCTTTCTATTCCGCTCTGCATGGATGGTTTGCAGAGAACCCGCTGGACAAGGCCGCAGATAGAGCTGAGTAGATATGAAAGACTTAAAAATGTACGAGGGGCATTTGCTGTATGGGCGGATTTCAAACCCGCCCATACAATAAAAGACAAGAGGGTTATTCTTGTGGATGATGTCTATACAACAGGCGCTACTGTTAATGAATGCGCAAAGGTATTAAAAAAGGCTGGGGCAAGCGAGGTGGTTGTCTTTACAATTGCGAGGGTTGGCTGATTTATTATTTTCACCCTCCCCTTTATCCCCTCCCATCAAGGGAGGGGAATCTTATAATTCCCTCTCCCCTTGCGGGAGAGGGTTAGAGCCTGCCCCTGCATGTATTAAGCAAGGGGTGAGGGGTAATTCCTTTTACGGTTTTATATATGCATATCCCTCTGACTGTAGTTTTGCAAGCTCAGCAACGCCAGATGGAACTATGTCTGAATCCTTTATCTTATCCTGTCCAACAGAGAGCTCATCTTTATTCAACTTCTGCCTTGTAATTGTAACATTGCATACACCAAGTTTTACACCCTGTTTTTTGAGATTCGCTATTCTTAAAAAGTTATCTTCTTCTGTCTTGCCCTTCTGGAGCATTGTAAGGCCAGGGCCGTGAAGGACGGCGATTATCTCTACATTCTCCTTTCCAACTGCATCAATATGGTTCTGGATATTTATTAATCCTGCCTTGTGAATCTTTTGATCATCAGAATTGAAGTGATAGACCACCTTTATCTTTTTGCCCTCACCTGCATTAGCTGAAATTGAAATAAGATTGAATAATACAAACAATGCTGCTGCAACAACTAAAAACTTTTTCATAACATCCCTCCTTAGATTTAGAAATTAATAAAAGTTATTAATAAAGATATTAGTATAAACTTATAAAAAAATCAAGTATTTTATGGTTTCCCTGCTTGATATAAGCTAACATAGATGGTATTATGTTGAAAAAATAGAAATTTCTTTTATTGGAGGTTTTATGTCTGTTCGTGTCCGTTTTGCGCCGAGCCCAACTGGCTATCTTCACATTGGCGGGGTAAGGACCGCGCTTTTTAACTATCTGTTTGCAAGGAATAATAAAGGCAAGTTTATCCTTCGCATAGAGGATACTGACCGCTCCCGCTCAACAGAGGAGTCTATCAATGCTATTATTGAAGGCATGAAATGGCTCGGCTTGGATTGGGACGAGGGTCCTTTCAGGCAGACAGACAGGCTAAATATTTACAAAGAGTGTGCAGAGAAGCTCCTTTCAGAGGGAAAAGCATACTACTGCTATTGCACCCCAGAGGAGCTTGAGCAGAGAAGAAAAGAGGCATTAGCAAAAGGCGCTGTGCCAAAATATGACGGCAGATGCAGGAATCTCAAAGAGCCGCCAGCAGACAGAAAACCTGCAATACGATTTAAGACTCCGAAAGGAGGCCAGATAATAGTAGATGACCTGATAAAAGACAGGGTCGTGTTTGATAATATACAGCTTGATGATTTAATCATCATGCGTTCAGATGGCATACCAACATACAATTTTACTGTTGTTGTTGACGACGCTGAGATGAAGATAACCCATGTAATCAGGGGCGACGACCACCTGAATAATACACCGAGGCAGATAAACATCTACAATGCCCTTGGGTATCCAATCCCAAAATTCGGC
>CAKKRA010000316.1 GCA_919902475.1 Nitrospiria bacterium | reverse complement strand
AAGGAGCTGGCCGTCAGGCGACCATGCAGGCGATATATTTAAGCCCGCAAATCCCACCATCTTCCATCGGTTGCTTGTCTCTAAGTCTACTACATATATATCCGGATTTCCATCTTTATAAGAGGTATATGCAAGCCATCTGCCGTCAGGGCTCCATGCAGGCGACAATTTTATTGCCCTGTCTCCTGTAATCTTCTTTGGATTATTGCCGTCATAGTCTATTATATATATCTCTTTATCGCCTGACCTGTCAGATATAAAAGCAATGCGTGTGCCTGAAATCCCTTTGCTGCCGGTGTATCTGAATACAATCTCGTCAACAAAGCGGTGAACCATGTTTTTGATTAGATTTTCATTCCCAAAATATCTTTTGCTTACGACTATATCCGTGCTGACAGAATCGTAAAGATTTCCCTCAAGCACAAACTCTTTGTCCTTTGTGCTCAGTCTTACCCATACTGCCGCGCTGACGCCAAAGGCTCCCATCCTTTTGATTGTCTCTTTCTGCGGCTCTGAATTTACCCTTGTATCTATGCCGAGCTTCTCTACATCAACCAGATAAAACAACTGTGTCCGCTTTAAATCAGCGTTCAGAACATCCCTTACAGTCTCTTTTAATCCTTTTATCTTTACATTATCTGATATATCAAATGCTGCAATGGGTATCTTCTGCGCCTCTGACCTTATAACGCCAAGATTAACATCCTGTGCATGGGCATTGATTGGTAAATATAATGCTGCTATTAAAATACAAAGAAATACCTTCATCTATAACTTAAAACCTGCACCCTTTATTCTTCCTTCGGCTCAAGCCCTACTTTAAACATTAGGCTGCTTCCAAAATAATTGTCAGGCAAAGGCGGAAACGGGTCTGAAAGATATATCGCCCTCAACGCTGCCTGGTCATAAAAAGAATTGCCTGAGCTTTCTATAATCTCTGTTGCCAATATCTTCCCATTTCTGCCAATTACAACACGCACCCAACTGCTGCCCTTTATCAAAGGAGGAGGAGACCAATTCCTCTCTATCTTGTTTCTCAGGCTTATCTCGTAATAGGGATACTTAAAGTTATCAGATGAAATAGAGACAGGACCTGAAATCCCTCCCGCTGAAATCCCTCCTGCTGTTTTTTTATCCCCTGCTGCCTCCTCTGCTTTTCTGGTCGGTGTTGGCGACCGCGCCTCTTCCTTTTTTATTTCCGGAACCCTTACCTCTTTCCTTTTTATATCCTCTTTCTTTTTAATAGGCTTTGAAGCAGCCTTCTTTTCGTTTTTCTTATCCCCCTTCTTGTCAACCGGCGGGGTTAATGTATTTGACAGCTCATTGCCCTGCGGCAGATTCACAAGCTTGACTTCATAGACAGACATCTTTGCAAATCTGAACTGAAAATATTGATTAAAAAATATCACCCCAATAAGGAGGACATGCAGCGCAAAAGACAACAGCAGCATTCTCTCTACCTCAGATGAGAATTTCGGATTTCTATTTATTGAGATAGAAGAATTATTCATAAAACCACCACAGCTTAGATTTTATCCCTCCTTATTGAATAGCAGATGCCGGCTCAGTCACCATGCCGAGCTTGTCAATGCCAACCTTTTTTATGGCATCCATTACCTGAACAATTATCCCATAAGGCACATCCTTGTCAGCCCGCAGATATAGAGTGATATTTGGATTCTGCTTTTTCTTTACAGATAACGCATATTCAACCTTATCAAGCGTCAGCTTTTCTTTATCAATATAGATTATCTGATTTTTGGCTACAGTCATAACAACCCGCTCTTCTGATTTGATCGTATTTGTTGCTGACTGCGGAAGGTCAACATCAATGCCCCTGTACATCATCGGCGCTGTAACCATGAATATTATCAGCAAGACAAGAACAACATCAACAAGGGGGACGATATTCAGGCTTGCCATCAGCTCTCTGTTTCTTCTTGGATTGAATTCCATAATTCTATCTCCTCTTTAGGCCTTCTTCAACATAGCTTAAAAATTCTGTTGCAAATGAATCCATATCAATAGAGACCTGTCTTATCCTGTTAAGAAAATAGTTATAGGCAACAACTGCTGGTATTGCTGCTGCAAGGCCTGCTGCTGTAGCTATCAGCGCCTCTGCAATGCCTGGCGCAACTGCTGCAATGCTTGCAGATCCTGAAAGCCCGATCTGCTGGAACGAACTGATAATACCAAGGACAGTGCCAAATAGCCCGATAAAGGGAGTAATATTGCCAGTTGTGGCAAGGAATACCAGATATCTTTCAAGATACGATGTCTCATCCTGTATGGATGACCTCAGCACCCTTTCAGCCCTTTTAATTATCTGGCTCCTCTCATCAGCAGTATATGTATCATCTGCCTTTGATTTTGCCATAGCTGTGAGACCCTGATACGCTTCATGGAAGACATTTGCAAGCGGGCTGCCCCTGTAATGCTCCACCTTTTTTGAGACCTCGCTCAGGCTTGTGGATTTTCTAAAGACCGACCTGAATTTATTGGACTCCGAGACAGCGCTCCTGATAACACGATATTTAAAAAATATAATGCCCCACGATATAACTGAAGAAAGAAGCAGGATTAAGAGGACAGCCTTTGCCATCCATCCTGACTTTGATATAAGGCCTACTAAATTTGAGTCCAGGACTCCTATTGAATTTTGATACAATAAAAAATCTAAGCGCATTTCCTTCCCCCTATCTTAAATTTTAAATTTAAAATTTTCAATTCTCATAAACTGCCTTCCCAATATCCGAAATATCATACCCGCCCAATGCAGCAACAGCCTTCTTAAATTCTTCATCATTTCTAATAATACTCAGAAGGTTTTGTATCATTGGCAGATTATAAAATTCCTTTGGGATTGCTATGTCGTATCGCTCCTTTGCAACAGGGATAAAATCAAGGTCAAGCGCCCTTGCTGCGGAAAGAATGGCAAGGCCTGCATCTGCTGTACCGCTCTTTACAGCAGCAGCAACACCCATATGCGTATACTCCTCATGATTATAACCGTTAATGTCATGAGAATCTATATTTAAATCCTTCAAATGCTTGTCTAACAAAAGCCTTGTGCCAGAGCCGTTCTGCCTGTTTATAAATGTTATGTCTTTTCTTGTTAAATCCTTAAAGCCTTTGATGCCCTTTGGATTGCCTTTAGGTATAAGCAGTCCCTGCTCCCTGTAGACAAGATTTATTAGTATAATCTTTCTTTCAGGCAGGAGCCTTTTTAAAAATGCAATATTATACTCACCTGTCTCTTCATCAAGAAGATGCGTGCCTGCAATATGCGCCTCTCCGCGCCTTAATG
>CAKKRA010000315.1 GCA_919902475.1 Nitrospiria bacterium | reverse complement strand
TAACAATCTGCCTGCAACAGAGGCAAAGGGGCCGCATGGATCCACAAATAACAGAATACTCAGGGCAAATTACAACACGACCCTTGCAACAAGCATATCAAGCACAAATACAGCGGGCAACCCTCCCTTTGCCTCTTTTGATGCCAGTAACTTTGCCCTATGCTTTAACTGCCATAATGTGGAGGCATTTACCAACACAGCCTCTATAAGAACCAATTTCAGGATGTCAGGCTTTATGTGCGGCGGGAATTTAAATCTTCATGCAGTTCATTTGAATGACGGCGGCGGAGGTGGGATGGCGGGCGTGTGGGACGCCATTGCTGGTATGTATACTGCCTGCGCAAACTGCCACTACAATGTTCATTCAAATGTAGAGGCGTCTAATACTATATATGGCGACGGCAATGGCGGCGCATTGCCTCCTCATGGCGGGACAAGGCTTATAAACTTTTCACCGGTTATTCAGCCCAATGCATATTCCAAGCCGCGGTGGTGGTATGACGGCGCTAATATGCGATGCGATATGAGATGCCACAATAATGTTATTATGAGCGGCGCTGGCGGCGGCATGGGCGGCATGGGCGGCGGAGGCGGCGGCATTGAGGCGGTGTATTCATATTTTGGGAATTGAAAAAAACAATTCAAAAATAGAAAATTAAAATGCAAAATGACAAATTAAAATTAAAAAATAAATTTAAAAAGATTATAATTCCTTTAATTATAATTATCACCTTCACATCAACCGCCTCTGCAAAGACCCTCTATGTGGTGAGCCAATATGGAGGGATAAGCGTAATTGACCTGTCTCTGGAGAAGACTGTAAAGGGAATACCTGCAGGAAGAGATTCAATAAACCTACTTTCAGATCCCTCGGGCCGTTATATAGTAATTGGAAATGGCGAAGAGGCTGGAAAAATATGGGTAATTGACAGAATATCAGAAAAGGTTGCTGCAAAGATTCCTGTAATGAAGGGGAAGACTGCCGGCTTTCCGTTCTTTATTTTCTCTAAGGATGGCTCAAGGCTCTTTGCAGCAGCCCGCTATTCCCCTGAGCTTTACATTATAGGCACAAAGGAATGGAAAGTAGAAAAGACAATCCCGCTTAAACTTAGCGCTGAAGGGATGGATATTTCTATTGACGGCAGGCATCTATATATCATAAACAGAGAACCGCAAAACCTTTTGGTTTTTAATCTTGAGGCAGAGAAGGTAGAAAGGAGCACTAATTTTGAAGGGTCATTTGCATCTATTCTTGCAAGCCCTGATGGAAAGCTCTTATATATTGCAGATAAGGCAGAATCAAGGATTCTTGTAATTGACGCCTCTACCTTTGAGGTAGTAAAAAGCGCTATAGTAGGAACAGAGCCTGTTGATATGGCTATTTCAAAGGATGGCAGATTTCTTTATGTAAGCTGCAGGTTTTCTTACAGTCTTGTTGTAATTGATACGCTGGAGATGAAGGCAGCAGCAAATATCCCTGTTGGAATTCATCCCTGGGGTGTGGCATTAAATAGTGAAGGAACAGAGGCGTATATAGCAAACTACAATGAAAATACTGTTTCAGTGGTAGATGCCATAAGGCGAAAAGAAATCTACAGATTGCCTACAGGAGTATTTCCCACAAAGGTAATATTCGTGCCATGAAAATTATCTCTGCACTTCTTTTTTTATTTTTATTTTTTATAAGCG
>CAKKRA010000314.1 GCA_919902475.1 Nitrospiria bacterium | reverse complement strand
TGGTTTGTATAACCAATATATCCTTTCTTCTACCTGCCAAAATCTCCAGCCTCTAATATTTGCAGCAATCATCCTATCCCAGATTATTTCCTGTCTAATTAACCACTTTGTTTTTCTTAACCAATCCATAGGATGAAACATCTCTCCTCTTTCCCATCTGAGTTTATGATTATAAAAGAAAGATCCCCCCTCTTTGATAATTCTAAAAAGTTCATCTAAAACCGCTATTTGATTGTTTTGATATAAATCCTCGGGTAATTTATCTGTAGCTCCAGAATATTCTACATTCTTAACCAACCATCCCTTTTTATTCTCTCCTTTATTATAAGGCGGTGAAGTAACACCCATATCCACTATTTCATCAGGCAATGTTTTTAAAATGGCCAATGTATCACCCTGAATTATTTTATTTAAGTATTCAGTTTTTTTCATCTTGTTTTACCCTCTAAGAATTCATAAAAACCTCTGGATATATATGGCTCGTATTTTGCTAATTCATCTTTATTTAGAAGATAGACAATTTTTAAATTCGGACTTTTAATAAAGTCTTTGTAATCAAAATCTGCACTTCTTAAAAATTGCCCCTTTATGCTTTTACTTCCTTTTAATTTTTTTTGCCACTTTTGTATTTTTATCGCCAAATTCCTTACAAAATCTGGAGAGGTAAAAGGAAACTCAATGATATAAATAAGCTTACCATCTGCAAACCCACTTACTAACATATCTAAATCTTTTTCTTGTTTATCTTTTTCTAATCTTGCTGGAGTATAATCGGTAAAATTTCCTCCACCATTTAGCTTCCCCGGACTATTTTTTCTTTCACCTCTTTTATATTTTTCAAATTCCTCTGTATCAAAATTCTTGGGTTTGGCTTCGCATTTCAGAGTTTTCCCTGGGATAAATGTATCTTGTTTAAAACCATTATACCCTATTTTCCCTTTTTTATGTTCATACCCTGCTAAAGTAACAGTAAGAAATTCTCTTATAGTTGATGAATTCTTGTCATTTATATACATTGTTAGCAAATCAACCAGAATTCCAATAAGTGTATCTTTTGATTTTCCTATAAGATAATTACTTAATTCTTTGTGGCTTCCGGTTGAATATACTTTTACTATATGCGACAATTCTTGATTCATGTATATTCCTCTTTAAAAGCAAGTTTAATTCCAGGATTTATTTTGCGCAGAATGATTTTTTTTATTCTTTGGCTCTACTTTAATCATTTTTATCATTTGCTCTTTCTTTGTAATGCCTACTTTACTATCTAAACCCTATAGATGTCAACAATTTCCATTTTAAGGCTTATATCTCTTTACCACCATTGCCACATTGCTCCCGCCGTTGGAAAAGGTGTTAATCAAAACATTGTTTACCTCTTCCTTGCGCGCATTGTTCGGCACATAGTCCAAATCGCACTCTGCATCAGGCACAGAATAGTTTATTGTTGGCGGGATTATGTTGTCCCTTATTGCAAGAAGCGCAGTAATAATCCTTAATCCTCCCATGCCTTTAAAATCACCTGTAACCGGTTTTGTGGAGCTTATTGGAATCTCCTTTGCCCTTTTGTTAAAAAGATTTTTGATTGCTTTTGTCTCTGTTGCATCAAGCCCTGTTCCATTTGCGCAGGCATTTACATAGTCAACATTATCTATTCCTATATTTGCTGCCTTTAATGCCAGCCTCATTGCCTCTGTCATCATATCAGGGTTTTTATCATAATTAGAAACATCTGAATTAGCGCCTGTCATGCCCCAGCCTGCGATCTCGCCGTAAATCTTTGCGTTTCTATTCAATGCATGTTCAAGCCTTTCAAGCACAAGGATGCCGGTCCCTTCGCCAACTATCAGGCCGTTTCTCCTTTTATCAAATGGCCGGAATACCTCCTCTTTCTTGTCCCTTGGAGAAGGCACGTCAAGGGTGCAATACGCATGAAACAAAATAGAGTTTAACTCATCCACGCCGCCGGCAACAACCGCATCTGCGCGATTGTCCATGATGAGTCTTGCTGCATAGCATATAGCTGCCTCTGCAGATATCTCTTTTTGTATAAATGTAGAATTAGGGCCCTTTATCTTTAATTCAAAGGATATCTGGCTTGCAGCAGTGTTTGGCACAGTAATCGGAAAAAGCATGGGATTGGTTGCGCTCGGTCCGTTCTTTAAAAGCCCTACATAGAATTCCTCTGTTGTCGCTGTACCGCCATAAGCTGTGCCAATTACAATGCCGGCCATTTCAGAGTTCTCTGGTGTAATAAGCAGGCCAGAATCCTTTATTGCCTGTATTGCGCTGACAATAGCGAGCTGTGATACCTTATCCATCCTCCTGATTTTCATTGGGTCAATGAACTTCTCCGGAGAAAAATTTCCAACCATCCCGCCAAGTTTTGAAGGATAATTTGTAGTATCAAAGGCTGTTATCGGTTTTATCCCGGATCTGCCTTCAATACACGCCTTCCAAAATGCCTCTGCATCATTCCCAGCAGACGTTATTGCGCCAATGCCTGTTATGACTACTCTGTTTTTCATTTGCATCTCTTAATTACAATCGTCGTATTATTCCCGCCAAAGGCAAGGGAATTTGATATTGCAATATTTACCTCTTTGTTTCTTGCTTTATTCGGAACATAGTCTAAGTCGCAGTTTGGATCAGGCGTAGAATAATTTATTGTCGGCGGTATAATGCCAT
This sequence comes from Nitrospiria bacterium, assembly GCA_919902475.1. Taxonomy (GTDB): domain Bacteria; phylum Nitrospirota; class CAKKRA01; order 9FT-COMBO-42-15; family 9FT-COMBO-42-15; genus 9FT-COMBO-42-15. The sequence goes on along the minus strand of CAKKRA010000314.1, from coordinate 995 downwards.
TATAGATTGTCAGAGCTGTTGCAGCAGCCTCAATGCCTCCTGCTGCGCCAAGGCAATGGCCGAGCATAGACTTTATAGAGCTTACAGGAATCTTATATGCATATTCACCAAAGACTGTTTTGATTGCCCTTGTCTCTGCAATATCATTATGATAAGTTGCGGTGCCATGGGCATTGATATAATTCACATCTAATGGAGAAACGCCAGCATCAAGAAGCGCTGCCTTAATAGTCCTTGCCGCTCCATTACCAGATGAATCAGGCGCTGTCATGTGAAAGGCGTCGCAGGCAATGCCATATCCTGCCATCTCTGCATATATCTTTGCTCTCCTCTTTTTTGCATGGTCAATATCTTCTAATATCAAAATTGCTGCTGCCTCGCCGAGAGAAAGGCCTTTCCGGTTTGCATCAAATGGTTTGCATTTGTCAGGGTCAACTGCTCGGAGGGAATTAAAACCCGCGTATGTAAGCTCGCACATTGCATCGCTCCCGCCTGTGATTATGATATCAGCCTCATTGTGCCTGATTAAATCCATTGCATAGCCAATGGATGTGGAGCTTGATGAGCAGGCAGTTGCAATTGTAGCACGCGGGCCGTTTACGCCGAATTCTAAAGCTATATAATCTGTTGTAACGGATGGTGAGTATGGGATAAGGAGCGACGGCCTCGGCTTTTTGCCATGATAAAGTCCCTTTCTATACTCCTCAACAGAAAGCATGCCGCCAGCGCCGCCGCCGAGTATTACGCCAATGCGGCTCTTATCTGCCTTATTTAAATCAAGCAGGGAGTCCTTTACTGCTTCCCGCGCTGCAGCAACCCCTATTAAATCACAGCGGGACATCCTCTGGATGTCCCGCTTGTCAAAATAGTCCTCTGGATTAAAGCCTTTTATCTGCGCCCCTGTCTTTGTGCGGTAGTTTGTAACATCAAAGAGGTCAATCTCTGTAATCCCGCATCTGCCATTAATCAGGCCATTCCAGAAATCCTCTTTATTC
>CAKKRA010000313.1 GCA_919902475.1 Nitrospiria bacterium | reverse complement strand
CGAAATAGCCTGCAACTGGGACCCTGCGCTGATAGACGGCGTTGCAGGAAGCCTTGCTGATGAACTTTTTGGCGGTATGCCGAACAGCCCTGTTTCTGGCGGCAGGGCGTCCTTTGTTGCTGTGGAGACGACGCCTGAGTTTGTAGAAAAATATGTTGCAGAGGCGCACAAGAAGGGGCTGATATTTAATTTTCTGTTGAATGCCTCATGCCTTGACAATATGGAGTATCAACGTGAAGGCAACAAAAAGATAGTTGAGCATATTACATGGATAGACAGCATTGACGTTGAAGCTGTTACTGTTACGATACCGTTTCTGCTGCAGATTATTAAAAAGCAGTTTCCGCGTTTAAAGGTCAAGATTTCAAGCTTTGCAAGGGTTAATACCCCAAGAACCGCAAAATACTGGGAGGAGTGGGGCGCTGATTCTATTGTTCTTGATGAGGATATAACAAGGGATTTTAAGATGCTTGAGTCAATAAGAAAGGCGTATAAGGGAGAGCTTGTTTTGATTGCAAATCCCGGATGCCTGTTTGACTGTCATCAGACATTAAATCATTCAAATACCATGTCTCACGGGTCGCAGGCAGGCCATGTGAGCGAGGGGTTTATGATTGATAGCTGTTATTTCTCCTGCACAAAACAGAAGATGGCAGACCCAAAGGAGCTGATAAAAACAAGATGGATAAGGCCGGAGGATGTGAGGCACTATAAAGATATCGGCATTGATAAGCTGAAGATTATTGATAGGTATAAGACAACTGAGATGCTCCTGTCATATCTAAAGGCATATACATCTGAGAGATACGATGGAAATCTTATTGACCTTTTGAATCTGCCGAAGCGCGGGGCATTTTTGCCTGTTAATCTGAAATATCTCATGCGCGAGGAGTTTGTGAATACAGATAAGCTTATGGCATTTGCAGACTGCTGCGATATGACTGTAAGTGAATTGATTGAGATTGACAACAGGAAGATACCATCAGACTTTATAGAATTTTTCAAGACAATGGACTGTGCAAGAACAGACTGCGATGACTGCAGATACTGCTACAATATTGCCGATAAGGCAGTAAGGATAAAGAAAGATGAATTAAAGGCACAGCTTAAAAAATACGACGCCTTTTTAGATGACCTTGTAAGCGGCAAGGTTTTTGAGAAAGAGGTGGAGTATCATGAAGACAAAGAGCTTGTGTGGGATAAGGATGCGAGAAAGATGCATGAAGATATTTTAGAGGCAGTGCCTTCTCTCTTAAAAAAGATTGCTCAGAGAAAGACACAGGCAGGCGCTGAAAAG
>CAKKRA010000312.1 GCA_919902475.1 Nitrospiria bacterium | reverse complement strand
AAAAGAGATATGGGGAAAAAGAAATCCGAGGAGGTTTTTGCTGGCTTACCTTATATATGAAGACGGCGTGAATACAGTGATTGTATTCTCAAGCATATTTGCTGCAACCACACTAAGATTTGCAAACGAAGAGCTGATAGCGCTTTACTTAGTCGTACAAGCCTCAGCGCTTATTGGCGCCTTTGTTATGGCAAAGCCATCTGATGCATGGGGGCACAAAAAGGTAGTTATGCTCGCGCTCATAATGTGGACATTAGTAGCTGTTACAGCCTTCTTTGTGCATACAAAGACCCAGTTCTGCCTGCTGGCATCCTTTGCAGGACTCTGGCTCGGCACAGTCCAGTCAGCAACGCGGGCATTATATACAAGGTTTGTCCCTAAAGGAAAAGAGGCGGAATATTTTGGCGCCTATTCCCTTGTGGGAAAATCGTCTGCTATAGCAGGACCGCTGGTCTTTGGCTATATATCAACTGCATTCGGAAGCCAGAGGCCTGCAATCCTTTCCCTTGTCGCCTTTTTCCTTATTGGTCTGGTAATCCTTAAGTCTGTAAAAGAGGAATAAAAAAATCTCTATTTAAAACCTCACCATCAGCGCAATAAACGGGCCATAAAGCATTGCTGTTACCGATTCCTTTCCACCATTATCCTCTGCCGAGAATCTCATAATCCTGTATCCGCCGGATATGCCAACATACTTAATTGGGTTTACATTAATCGCTGCCTCTGCATCATATATGCTTGCCCTGCCAACACTAAGACCTGTAATCTCGCCTGATAAATTAAAATATTTCATTGGATAGATCCTTCCTGCAAGGCCGATAACCAGTATAGGCGCCTGACCCTTTCCCTCTTTTGATGCGCCTGCTGCCTCAAGCTTTCCGTAAAGGTCAAAATATTTAACACCAATGATTATGCCGAGGAAGCCTATATCACCCTTTATTGCATCAAGCTCGTATGTTAAATCATACATATCTGCCTTCAACTCTGTTTTAATTGTTGTGCCTGCTATATAAGTAGCGCCTTCAAAAGAAATGGATTGGGAAATCTGCTTTTCTCCTGTATATCTTATCGGCAGATAAGAGAACCTTATTTTATTCCTCTTTGTTATCTGTAAAATAAGCCTCCCGCTAAAGAAGTTCTCATTTTTTATCCCAAGGTCATCCTTTACATTTATATCTGTCCCAAGTATCTCTACTCCAGAAACACTATAACCAGAAGATTTTATGTTTGCAGACAGATTTGGCATCCAATAGCGTCCCTCAAGCTCAAGGATAAACTTATCACCAACACCCTCTTCAGCAAAGGCGATTGAATATGGTGACAATATTGCCATTGATAAAAAAACTGCAATGAGTAACTTCTTCATTTTCAGACCTCCTGTTTTAAGATGATTACACAGATTTTAAAGGGCGATTAAGCAGATTAATCGGTGTAATCAAGGCATCACTTTTGTGAACGCCTTAGGTTTTGTTTAATGAATAGCACAAAAAGTCATCTTTGTCAAACTATGGTAAAGTTTCAATATTTTTAACCAGTAATCGTTGTCAAAAAGCCACATATTGAAATTATAAATTGTTTTTTTGCAACAATTTATATAATCAATATTCAATATGAATAAATTGCCTCTTCATTAAAATCCCTTATAAAATAACAGGTTAACTGTTTAATATATTCTATAAATACTACTGGCACGGAGCTTGCTATATTAAACTTGTGTAAAGGTGCATTTTATTATGAAAAACGGTATTCGCAATCAACAGACAATTGAAAAGATTATAACCTGCTCAGGTGTAGGGCTTCATACTGGCCACAAGGCAAACCTAACATTAAGACCTGCTCAGGAAGGCACTGGCATACACTTTTTTAGAAAGGATATGGGCAATAAATATCCTTCTACAAAGGCAGTTGTTAAAAATATCACAGATACAAGATTCTCTACTTCCATCGGCTATAACGGCAATTCTGTGCATACCATTGAGCATCTGATGGCAGCATTTGCTGGATTAGGCATTGACAATGTAATGGTTGAGGTAGACGCCCCTGAGGTACCCATAATGGATGGAAGCGCTGCGCCATTTGTAACTTTAATAAAAGAGGCAGGGATTAGGAAACAGAAATCTGTTCAGCCTTATATAAAAATAACCAAAACAATAGAGTTAAAAGTGAATGGCAAGTCAATATCAATAGAGCCTGCAGAAAGATTAAGAATAACCTCTTACATCAACTATGATCATCCAGTGGTTAAGGAGCAGGCGCTTTCTTACACTCCGTATAATGGAAATTTTGAGAAGGAAATTGCGCACGCAAGGACATACGGTTTTTTAAATGAGGTGAAGGAATTGATGGCAATGGGGCTTGCTAAAGGGGGCTCTCTGGAGAATGCCATTGTAATCGGCGATGACAGCATACTTAATGAAGAGGGTTTGAGGTTTGAGGACGAATTTGTCCGTCATAAAATATTGGATATCCTTGGGGACATAGCGCTCCTCGGAATGCCTGTTGTCGGACATATAATTGCCAGAAAATCCGGCCACGCCTTGAATACACAATTTGTGAATGAGATATTAAAGAATAGCGACTGCTGGGTATTGATAGGAAAAGAGGACCCCGCAAAGAAAGCGGAAGAATCCTGCCAAATATCTTCTACTGTAATCTAAATCAAAAAAAACAGACAGCAAAAAAAAATCAGAGAAAAAAGCTCCATTAATAAAATCTGCCGGGGATAACTATGTTATCCCCGGCTAAGTCTTAGCCTGTAGTTTTCACTACTAACACTTTTTCTTCTTTGTTGTCTTTTTCTTTGCTGTCTTTTTTGCTTTTTTTATAGCCAATTAATTCACCTCCTTCCGTCTCGCCTATATATATTTTTTATTTACTTCTCCTGCTCATAAGGCGATTATTTATCCTCTTTTAATATTTTAAAGAGGAAACTGTTTATATCAGTAAAAGCTGAGAATGCTTTTCTTTAATAATAGCGTCTATCTTTTTAACAAATTCCTCTGCATCTAATAATGCCTGCTGGCTTTCATATTTTGTTATCGGCTTATTATACTCCTTTATAAAATTTTCAGTCCGCCTCCGCATCCTGTCCAATTTATTCAATAGACTCTTAAAATCCTTCTCAAGAATTGAGCCTGAAATCAAGATAGTATTTTTTGATTCATCCAGCCCCTTTGGTATAAGCCCCTCAGCCCGAATCAGGGTCTTTAATATCCTTAGCATTGCAAAAAATGCAATGATGTACGCCCATTCCCTGTCAATGTCCAGAATATTTTTTGCGGCATTAAGATCGCCGTAGCTTCGCTGCTGCATGTTCTTTATTTCATTTAGATTAGGAGTCTTATTTTCTGCTATGCCCTTCTCAATTAATTCACTATAATTCATCTTCCCTTCCCATCAACATTATTTTTTTCTCCTTTAAGACATCAGTCAGGAAGGGATCATTTTCCTCTTTTCTCTTTTTATACTCATCATCATCAAAGACAAGATAATTAATATTCCTTTTTAGCCTATCCTCTAATTGGGTTATTGCGTCATTCAATTCTGCTATATTAACAGCGCCGATAATCAGCAGGTCTATTTCATTCATCTTTTTATCAATCACCTTTCCAGAGGTGCCGTAAATAAAAGCAGTTTTAATACCGCTAATTGGCGCAAGATGCTCTTTTGCAGAACCAATAACACCTGTGGTCTTTAATATTATTCCTTTTATTTCATTGTAGATTGGAGAATTTCTGTTTGCAGAGTAGTATTTAAGGTTACCTTTTTTTTCGCTGGTAAGAAGGCCTATATGCTCAAGGTTAGAGAGCTCTCTTTTGATTCCAGAGACATCCCGCCTTAACCTCCTTGCGATTTCACGCATATAGAACCTGTCTTCAGGATGGTTGTAAAACAGGTCTAAAAGACCTGCCCGTGTCTTTGATGAGAACAAATTGCTCAACATTTATTGACATCCCTTCAACATCTGTTGACAAGGATACCATAAGAGATGTCATATTGTCAACAACTTTTAACATTTTCTTTAAAAAAGATTGAAGAGGAGGTTAATTCCAGATACTGATAAGGATACACAGCAATTTGATATTGCTTATACTTCCTTCCAGAGAAAACCCATATACTTTTTAATCTTTCCTGTAATGCTTGCGCTTTTGCACCACTCAATCAGGTTCTCCCTGTTGCCGAGATATTGATAGCAAGGCACGCCATAGCCACAGCTTGTCTTTACTTTTTCTATGCGGAGGATTATCAGATGGCGAACATATTGCGAAACCTTTCCATTCATTTTTTCTTTCAGTTCCCTGCCTAACGGACTGTCTAAGGCAACGGCTTCTCCGTGTCCATAAAGACGAAGGATCATCGGGCTCTTGTCAAAGCTTGCAAACATTATTGTCAGCCTTCCATTCTGCTGAAGATGTGCGGCTGTTTCATTTCCGCTTCCTGGATAATCAGCATACACAACGGTTTTATTATTTAGAATCTCTAATACATCATATCCCTTTGGAGACAGGTTTACGAATTCGTCTTTCAGATTATTGGGCGCAGTGGCTACAAAAAAAATTTTCTGCGCCTTGATGAAGTTTATGTGCTTCTCATTCATCTCTAAAAATGTTTCAGCCATTACACACCTCGTTTGACCGCTAAAACCTTTATGCTCACTACTGAGCTTGCCGTCTCTTTTACCTCTTCTGTTGGTATTTTAATGTCCTCAATAATTGCCCTTGCTATAGGATCATTATTCAGAAATTCAATAGGGAAAACAGTCTCGTTTATTATTTTGATATTATCAAACCCTGCGGCTTTTATAGTCTCTAAATATTCGCTTTTCAATATTGCGCCAGAAACACAGCCAATGTATGCCTCAACAGAGGCCTTTATGGCATCAGGGAGCTTTTTTAATAAAACTATATCAGATATCATCAGCCTGCCCCCTGGCCTTAGAACACGGAAGGCTTCCTGAAAAGCCTTTCTTTTATCAGGCACAAGATTTATAACACAGTTTGAAATGACCACATCAACAGAATTATCCGCAGCAGGCAGGTTTTCTATCTCACCGAGCCTAAACTCTACATTGTCATAGCTTCCTTTCTCAGCATTCTCTCTCGCTTTTTCTATCATCTCATGCGTCATGTCAACACCAATAACCTTGCCGTTTTTACCAACCCTTTCAGCAGCAAGAAAGCAGTCAATTCCAGCGCCAGAACCGAGGTCAAGAACAGTCTCACCTTCTTTTAAAGAGGCAAGTGCAACAGGATTACCGCAGCCAAGACCAAGATTAGCGCCTTCTGGGATTGTATTGAGTTCATTTTCAGAATAACCTACGCTCTTGCTGATATCATCAGCCACAGCAGTATTGCCGCAGCATGAGCCTTTTTTTATGGCTATTTTGGCATAGTTATTCCTAACCAGCTTTTTAAGTTGTAGTTCTCTCATGATAGATACCTCCTTTTTATTTTTGAAAAATATCACCCATCACTGGCCCAAGCAGACCCCTGACCATTTCCGCAAGGTCGTCTGCCTTAATCAAGGAGATGCAGCACACATTCCCATCTTTCTTCAAGCTCACAACCGCCAGCTTATCGCCTGCTCTGATATTTGCCTTATCCCTTACCTCTTTAGGAAGCACAATCTGCCCTCTCTCATCTATGCTTATTACGGACTCAACCTTGCAACAGCTTGAATCCTTATCTGCCCCTTTGCAGCAACTATCATCCTTAATTTTCTTTGCCATTAAAACCCTCCTATAAAACATTATTTCTGATTTATCAGTATAATCAGAATATACTGAATCATATCTTTTGGCTCAGGTTTTGTCAAGAAATTTTTTATTAGCAGCCGAATCACGAGGTATGATCATTCCTCCCAGAAGAGGTATCGGAACTTCATCCGCCTGAACGCTGCTGCATGGAATGAGAAAATAAAGGAGGCTGTTGCCACGCTTGGCAGACTTGTAAAAGAAGCTACTTTGCAGCACTAATCCTTTTTTGAACAGCCTTGCTCGTTAATTCTCTCAGCGCATCAGCGGCTATCCATTTAGCAGTCTTTGAATCTATTTCTTGAATCTCTTTTGCTGTTTCTATTGCCTTTTTATTCAATCTGAGATTTCGTTTCCCAATCTGCCTCAATGCCCAGTTGACTGCCTTTTTAACAAAGTTCCTGTTATCA
>CAKKRA010000311.1 GCA_919902475.1 Nitrospiria bacterium | reverse complement strand
CTTGAACGATTCCTCTGTGTATGCTGGTTGTCTTCTTCCGGATACATGGAGATGACCTTCTGGATTTATCAGGGTACTCCACCTTATATCAGGCGCCTCCATCATCATTTTCGTGCCTTTTGCATCAGCGCCGTGGCACATGGCGCATCCTGCGCCCTGCATCCCGTGTGTGTTTTTGATAACATCGCCTTTTGAGTTTACCCCTGTATGAAATATCCTCTCCCCATTTGAAGAAAACCTCATATCACTCGCTACAGCAGGGTTTCCCATCATTCTATCGCACTGGTTCTCCCCTCCACCCATCATACCAGAACCCATCATCCCCATTCGCCTCATCATATCCTGACCAATGTTGATATCAAAGAAATAAGGAGTTAAAAAAAGCAGTCCAGTTACCCCCGCAGAGAAAATTAATAAGACCTTTAAAAGATTTGTTTTCATTTTTTACTTCTACACCTTTAACGAATAATCATGCTTGACCGCATCATTGTGATGCCAACTAACCTTCCTCCTGTTAAATACTATACCCCTGTAGGGTATATATATGCTAACAAAAATAGGCAGCAGTGTCAACTGTTAAATATACAGAGGCTATCTCCGCCATACTGTCCAGCTTTTGCCGCCATTCGTTGAGCGATAGATAGTTGTTTTATATGTTGCTGCATAAATAATTTTTCTATCCTTTGGAGATGCTGCAAAATAACCTATGACATCATTCTCATTAATACCCTTGCCAGCCTTGCTCCAGTCTTTTTCTCCGTCTGTGCTTTTTAAGATGCCCTCTTTAAATAAAGATAGATACATCTCTTTCTTGTTATCTGGATTTATATATATTGCAAGGACAGGCGCATCTGATACAGCATTAACAATCTTCCAGTTCGCACCGTCATCGCTGCTTTTATAAAGACCTTTGTTAGTCCCTGCCCATAAAATATTTGAATCTGCTGGGTCTATGGCAAGGGAGATTATCGGAGAATATGGACTTGGCTTATTCTCATCCTTTGGAGGCAGTCCCTTTGCATCAGGAAATGTCCAGCTCTTGCCGTCATCTGTGCTCTTATACAATTTCCAGTACCAGCCATAAATTACAGATGGGTTTGCAGTTAAGGAATGAAAATCAACCTCTCCATCAAGGGAGAGCATCTCCCATGTCTTTCCTCTGTTCAAAGACCTTCTCAATCCCCTGTTCTTTCCTGTTGGCTGCTGATGACCGCTTGTATAGAATGTCTTGCCATCAGTGGATATATTGAATCCCATGTAGTCTGACCTGTCATCACCAACAAGTTCACACTCCTTTGAATCACATAAAAGCAGACCGAAGTGAGTCCCTACATAGAGTGTGTCAGGGTTATCAGGGTTAACAGCAATACCATGGATATGGGTAAGGGGTAATTTCTCTTCTGCAAAGGCATTATTTAGATTTTTAAAAAGGAAAATAGCTAAAAACAATAGAAAAATAATTTTGCCAATTCTCATGTTATTCCTCCTATCTTGACTCATTAACAATGCTAAGGATAAACCTGTCCACTTCTTCTGCTATGGATTCAATGCCTGCCTCAGGATAAAAATCTGCTATCACCCTCGGCCTCAATGCGCTTATATAGGTCTTGCCATTCTGGACATAGACGCTTATCGGGCATGGAAGCATAAGGGCTATCTTTATATCTTTATTCAATACCTCTGTCGCATATTTTGGATTGCATATCTCAATAATCTTTAACGGCTCCCTATCAAAACCCTTTGATGCAAGCGTTGCCTTAACATCGTGGGTATGCAGCACGCCAAAGCCCTTTTCCTTGCTCTTTGCCTCAACTGCTGAAACAGCCTCATCAAAACCCTTTTTCGTTTCCACTGTGTAATCAAACTCTACCTTCATTTTAAATCTCCTCTCTTTATTATAATGTTTTTAGAAACTCTATTAAGTCCTTCATATCATCATTTTCAATAGACCATCTTGGCATTGAAGAATCAAGAACCCTGCCGTCTGATGCTATTCCCTGTTTTACTGCCCTTATTATCATTTCATCATTATATGCCTTATGACCTTTATGGCCTGTGTATGGCGCTTCGTCGCTTGTAAGATTTTTGTAGCTTATATCAGGCGACTTAACCTCATTTGTCATCCAGATGCCGCCCTTGCCTTTTGGGCCATGGCAGTGGACGCATGATTTCACATGCGATACCTTTAAAAAAGGGGGGAGGGAGGCCATTTTTATTGACCTCCCTCTGGCGCTCTCACCAGTAAAATATATCCTGGCGCCATTAGTTGGAGGGATGGGAGTAGTGGTTTGGGAACAACTAAAAAGGAAAATAAGCAATATTGCAAGCAAAACTCTTTTCAATTTTATGAGCGCTGTCATTTTGCACCTTTAATTATTTTCTTAAATACTTTCCCCTCAACCCCGCCTTCTCCCTTGTGGAGAGAAGGCTAAAGGATGAGGGTGAAAGGAAGGTAAGTGGTTCGCCTTGATTATTACTACAAAGAGTAGTAGTTTGTCAAGCAGAAAATTCTTTTTGTAAAAAATACTTGACTCTGTACCTAAGTACATGGTTTATATTTATCTCAATACCCCCTCTCCCTTGACGGCCTGCCTGCCGCAGGCAGGGAGAGGGCTGGGGTGAGGCTGATTAATAATGGAGGGATTTTTCATGCAAACCTTAACCATTGGCAAGGTGGCAAAGAAGGCAGAGGTGAATATAGAAACAATACGATATTATGAAAGGCAGGGGCTTATTCCCAAACCTCCGAGGAAGCAATCAGAATTGGGATCGCCTGGCTATCGGCAATATCCTGCTGAAACAGTGAAGCGAATTCAGTTTATAAGACATGCAAAGGAGCTG
>CAKKRA010000310.1 GCA_919902475.1 Nitrospiria bacterium | reverse complement strand
TAAAGATCGGTATCCTTATCTGGTCTGGCGTCCATTTGCGCACAGCAGAGATCAGGATATTTGATGCAATCAATACAAATGTTGCTGCTATCCCCATGCCAAAGCCGTCGTTTGCAGAGCCTGATGTTGCTAATGTCGGACAGAGGCCAATCAGCAATATCAGAACAGGATTTTCCTTTATTATTCCATTTATAAAGACCTGCCGCCTGTTCATCTTTTTTCACCTGTATCCTTGATATACTGCTCCCAGCCGTTTTTAACGCCATTGGCAACTGCCCTTGACGAGATTGTTGCTGCTGTAATGGCGTCTATTGTGCCGTTGTCCTTTTTTAATTTCAGATCATTCCCCTTTTTCCCCTTATACTGGTCAAGGAACTTCGGTTTTGTTATGTTTGTGCCAAGTCCAGGGGTCTCTGTCTGGTCAAGCTTTGTAATAACAACGGCTGTTACGCTATTATCAGGCGCAACGCCCGCTGTTATGTTTATTGGCCCGCCATAGCCTTTTGGCGCAGCCTTAAATATTCCGCCGACCATTTTGTCCTCAGCGTCATAGCCTATGATATATTTTCTGCCTTCTATATCCTTTTCTTCAAATCTTGCTGCCTGCGGAAGAACAACCTGCCGCTTCTTTTTCTCCGCCTCTTCATCATTCTTCTTTATAATAACACTTGTCACACTGTAAACCTGCGCAAGCGCAGCAGCAGCAATTACGCAAATAACAAGGAGCACCATGCCCATCTTAAGGGAGTTTTTAATTATATCAAGCACCCTTTTTAACCTCCCCGAACAGCGTTGGCTTTACATATTTATCTATTAATGGCGTTACAATATTCATTAAGAGGATGGCAAAGGAGACACCCTCAGGATAAGCGCCAAAGAGCCTGATCAATATGGTTATAAATCCGCATCCAAAGCCGAAGATAAGCATGCCCTTAGGCGTTATGGGTGATGTAACATAATCAGTTGCCATAAAAAATGCGCCGAGCATTAGTCCGCCTGTTAGAACATGAAACAGGGGGCCTGCATATCTTGCAGGGTCTATAATCCAGAATATTGCGCTTATGATTACAACTGTTCCAATAAAGGAAACAGGTATATGCCATGAAATATAGCTGCGGTAAATAAGAAATATTCCGCCGAGCAGCAATAATATAGCAGAGACCTCGCCGAGGCTTCCGCCGATATTTCCGACAATCATATCAATCAGGCTGATATTTGCAGCCTCGCCGATATTATTCTTTAATAAAAGCTCTGATTTTAAAAGCCCAAGCGGAGTTGCGCCTGTGACAGCGTCAACTAAAGTCTTTGAGAATATCGTTGTGGGCTTTGGCCATGTTGTCATCTGCACAGGCCATGAGATAATCAAGAAGACCCTTGCTGCTAATGCAGGATTAAATATATTAAAGCCGAGTCCGCCGAATATCTGTTTGCCTATAATAATGGCAAATGCAGAGCCGATAATTACAAGCCACCATGGCGCATTTGACGGGAGGTTCATGGCAAGGAGAAGGCCTGTCAGCAGAGCGCTTCCGTCTTTAACAGCAATCCTTCTTCCCATTGCCTTTTGCATCAGGGCCTCACAGGCGACTGCTGTGACGATTGACAGCATAATAACCGTTGCTGCATTAATGCCAAAGAAGTATATGCCTGCGCCTGCTGCCGGGAGCAGGGCAAGGATTACTGTATACATTATCTTTTCTATAGTCTCATCGCTTTTGACATGCGGAGATGATGAGACCACTAATTTTAATTCTTCAAGTTTTTCCATATTTTTATACCCCCTCACCCTATCCCTCTCCCTGTCTGCCGACAGGCAGGCCGCAAGGGGAGAGGGGACTTTAAAATCCCCCCTCCCTTGATGGGAGGGGGCAAGGGGGAGGGTGAATTTGATTTAACTATCCCTTAACTGCCTCTTTCTTTTCTTTTGCCTTCGCCTTTTTTATTGAAAGCTCATTTTTTATATATCTTATAAAATGGACTATAGGCCTTTTTGAAGGGCACACATATGAGCAGCAGCCGCACTCTATGCAGTCCATTGGCTTGAATTCTACGCCTGCGTCAACAATCCTCAGCTCGCCGCATATGCTCAGCATATTCGGCATCAGTCCCATCGGGCAGACCCGCACACAAGCGCCGCACCGGATACAGTCATAAAACTCAGGCTGGCCTGCTGCTGTTTTTGGCAGAACCAGTATGCCTGACGAGCCTTTGATAATCGGCACATTCAGCGTATGCTGGCCCATCCCCATCATCGGGCCGCCCATAATTACCTTTCCGGGCTCCTCTGAAAAACCTCCGCACTCCTCAATCAAGTCTGACACCAGTGTTCCTATTCTTACGCGAAGATTCTTCGGGTATGTAACTACTCCAGTAACAGTTGTTATCCTGTCAATCAACGGCCTGCTATAGCGCACTGCATTGTATATGGCTGCTGCTGTCCCGACATTCTGGACAACAACGCCGACATCCATTGGAAGACCGCCAGAAGGAACCTCGCGGTTTAAGGTAGCCTTTATAAGCTGTTTCTCTGCTCCCTGCGGATATTTTACCTCTAAACCGATTACCCGTATATTCGGCCCTGTTTCAACATCCTTTGTCCACTCAATGCCAGAGCGCTCTACATAGGTTTCTGATGCCTTTTGCTTTGGTATCCTTGATACAACCTCTGTGAGTCTTGAAATGGCGTCTGGTTTGTTGGCTTCAACGCCAATATAACCATACTGGACATTCAGCAGTTTTAATATTATGCGGAGGCCCTCAACAATCTCCTCAGGCCTTTCAACCATCAGACGGTGGTCTGCTGTCAAATACGGCTCACACTCAGCGCCATTTAATATTACTGCGCGTATCTTTTTTTCAGGCGGCGGTGAGAGCTTTACATGCGTTGGAAAGGTGGCGCCGCCAAGGCCGACAATGCCGGCGTTATTGATAATCTTTTTTAATTCCTCAGGCGAGAGCTTTAAGTAGTCAGTTCTTTCTGATAATCCCTCAACCCATTCATCTGTGCCGTCTGACTCAATGACTATTGATAAGGCATCCCTGCCGGATGGATGCGGAAATTTTGCAATAGCAGTTACCTTGCCTGATATGGAGCTGTGAACAGGCGCAGAGACAAATCCCTTTGCCTCGCCGATCTTCTGGCCCTTTTTTACTGCATCACCAATCTTTACAATTGGCTCGCATGGCGCGCCGATATGCTGTGAGATTGGTATTACCACCCGCTTTGGAACCTTTGCCTCAATTATTGGCAGGCGCTCTGTCTTTTCCTTTGAATAACTGGGATGGATTCCCCCTTTAAATCCTTCCATCACCTTATTTATCCTTTTCCTTTCTCTCTTCCTTTAAAAGCTCTCTTAGCTCTTCCATAAATTCATTAATATCCTTAAATTCTCTGTATACTGATGCGAATCTTACATAGGCTACCTGGTCAAGCTTATGCAGGGCATGCATGACTTCTTCGCCGATAACAGAGCTCAGTATCTCCTTTTCGCCGCTCTCCTGCAGTTTCTTTTCTATCTTGCTTACAGCATCTTCTAAGGCTACTATGCCTACAGGCCTCTTTTCGCACGCCTTTAATAAGCCCTGCAATATCTTCTGCCTGTCAAAGGGCTCTCGTCTACCGTCCTTTTTTACAACAAGCGGAAGGACCTCTTCAACCCTCTCGTATGTGGTAAACCTTGCCTCGCACTTCAGGCACTCGCGGCGCCTGCGTATGGCATCGCCCTCTTTACTTGATCTTGAATCAACTACCTTGTCTTCTAAGTGACCGCAGAAAGGGCACTTCACAGGTTATCTCCGATTAAAGTGTATACTGTATACAATACTTTTTATTAAAGGTCAAGTAAAAAAATAGTAAGTAATAGGCCCATAAGATTTATTTATGCCTTTGTGAATCTTAAGGCAAGCCTCTTTGCAGCAGCAGCCACGTCCTTTTTTATTTTTTTATTATTTATGCCTTCAATAACCGAGGCAATCATCTCTGCTATGGCTTTCATCTCTTTTTCCTTCATGCCCCTTGTTGTTACTATCGGCGTGCCGAGCCGTATCCCGCTTGTGATAATCGGCGGCCTTTCATCAAACGGGATGGAATTATGATTAACAGTAATCCCTGCCGCATCAAGCGCTATCTCCGCCTCTTTTCCTGTTACGCCTTTATTTGTTAAATCAATTAGCATAAGGTGTGTATCTGTGCCGTCAGAGATAATCTTGAACCCTTTTTTCTGAAGCTCTGATGCAAGCGACCTTGCATTTTTAACCTCCTGTTTCTGATAAGACTTAAATTCTTTTTTCATTGCCTCTTTAAAGGCAACGGCCTTTGCAGCGATTAT
>CAKKRA010000309.1 GCA_919902475.1 Nitrospiria bacterium | reverse complement strand
CTGCTGAAGCTCCCTTGCAAGCTTGACTGCCCTGTCCTCATCCTGTGCAGCGCCAATGATACACACATAGCCTGGCATTGTGCCGTCAACAAGCTGTATGCCGAGGTCGCGAAGGATGGAGTCTGTGATAAAGCCATTGTATGTAAGGCCAAGCTCCTTATCCTCTACCGGCTCAAGGCCATTTACATATTTGACAGCCATTATAATTTCCTGTGCAAGAAGGGTTGCCATGCCGGCATCAAGCGCCTCGCCAAGATACGGTTTATATTTCTTTTCAATAGGTTCTGATGTCAGAAGTGATTTTGCATGCTCAATCTCCTTCCTCATATCACCAAGTGTTCTTACCTCTATGCCGGTGATTGCAAAGAACATTGGCATAAAATAACCTGTATCAGTGAATTCAAATTTCAGATCAGCGCCCTTTTCTTTGATAGCCTTTTCAAGCATGATATCTGCTTCAGCAACTATCTTATTTGCTGCCCTAATTGCTGCAGAAGCGATTATCTTAGACATAATAAAACTCCTTTCCTCTCCCTAAAAGACCGACTATTAATATATTAGTAATAATTACTATTATTAATTATATAGATTTTTTATGATTCCTGTCAATCCCTAAAGACTTCCCCCTCTCCCTTGATGGGAGAGTGCCCCTCCCCTTAGTCCCCTCCCACAAGGGGAGGGGATTCAAAAAAAATCAGTAATCTATGCCCCCCTGCTCTTTAAAAATGCTGGCAAGGCATTTGCCTCCCTCGGGCCAACAACCACCTTCCAGCCTTCGCCGAGTTTTTCCTCAAGTGAGCCGCTTAATACTGCAACATAGCCCGGGATTATTACCTCTTTATGGCTTACAGTCTTTTCTATGCCGCTCTCTTTAACAAATGCTGCAATCTTTGCAGGGCTGAACTTGCCTGCTGCCCATGCTGTAAGAACCGATAGGCCTTCAACATCAAGTATTGCAAGCCAGCAAGGAACCTTGCTGTTTTCAATCTCGCCGCGGACAATAAAATATGTAAGTGAAAAATTCGTTGTAACAATAACAGGGGATTTATCTGTTGCCTCGCCGACCTTGTATATCTTCTGCTCAACCTGCATAGGCACCTGCGGGTCTGTATATATATTCTGCCTTAAAGTAAGGAGTGACAGCATCTTCCATTTTTCTATGCTGCTTAATACAATGATAGATGCATACTTCATTACACCTATGCCAGCTATTAGCGCCTCCATCATGGAATCGTCCCTGTTTGCAAAGGCGATAACTGGATAGCCGAACGGTTTAAAGCTCTTTTTAACTGCTGACCGTCTTATCATTGTAAAATGCTCAAGCATGTCCTTTGCCTTTCTTGCGCCTGAATCAAGGACAATATCCTCAACACCAAGTCCTTTAACCTTTTCAGACAAGGAGGTAAGCGCGTCCAGTCCATTGGCATAAATGGCAAGGGGACATTTTTTATCCTTTGCAAGCTTTGCCATTGCCTCTGCATTCTCATTTGTTGCAGCATATATCAATGGCCTTTTATCAGCGCAAAGAGCAAGGCCTGCCTCAATTACTGACGGGTTCATGCTGTGAAGTATCAATGGCACGCCGGGCGCTGAATCAACAACATTCTTTACTACAGATGCAAATTTTGCGGGGTCATTTGCAGCATCTGTAACAGCGATCATCTCAACGCGGAGCTTCTGGCCAACCCTGTCTATTTCCGATGTCTTTACTGCCTCTATCTTCTTTTTTATCTCATCAGATGACTCAGTATCCTTTATTGCCACTGCGAAACCGCAGGGGTTAAAAAACTTTTTGTCATGTCTGAAGAGCACAACCTCCTCGCCAACCTTTACTGCCTTGTCGCCTGCGCCTATTGTTATAAGCCTGATTGGCGGCGCTGATGCCTCGCCGAGCAGCTTCTTTGCCTCCTCTGAAATATCAGGACAGGCATCTATGCTTACACCTTTTGCTGCCAGTTTCATTGCAAAGGCCAAGCAGGTTGGAAACCCGCATTTTTTGCAATTTGTTTTTGGAAGGTGTTTAAATATCTCTACGCCTGAAAGCGCCATGTTTTATTCTCTCCTTTCTATTCACTCACCTTATTCCCTCTCCCCTTGTGGGAGAGGGTTAGGGTGAGGGGTAAAATTATCTCAACTCTTCAATAAGTTTTTTAGTCAGCTCTATTGCCTTTGGGTGCCTCATGACCAATAAATTGGCGCCTGCCATAATCATGCCAGCAGCAGTCATTGCCTCCCAGATGATTCCCCTCTCTTCAAGAGAGCCCCATTCAGGAAGCTCTGCCTCTGCTGCGATTGTCTCTTTAGTCTTCCAGACATTCTTTCCAATATCGCATACAAGGGGAGGCTGCATTGCTCCGTCATTCTGCTGTAATGCCGCAAGCCTTATCCTCTCCATAACAGAATATGTATATTCAAGGCCATAGCCGAGAGCAGAGGACATCGGGTCTGTCAAAATCCTCTCCTTAACAAAGCCCATCTGAGTAAGAAGTATGTTTAACTGCTTTGCAAGATTCACATCAAGCTGTGACATTGCAATCAATTTATGTTCGTTCGCCATAGCAACTGCTGCAATGGTCTTATGATTTTCTTCCTGAGCCTTGCCTATAATGCAATTTTTTCCTTTTGCAGTTTCTGCTACAGTCTTTAAAACAGCAATGTCCTTTTCAATATGCTCACTGCCGAGGATTATTACAGGGATGCTTATAACATTCAGAACCTCGCTTACGAGCTTTGCCGCATCCTCTGGCTTTGTATCCTTCTGGTCAGGATGCGTGCTTATCAGCCTTAATGCCACAGCATCAGCCTTAAGCTCATCCTGACAAAACTTTGCCCATGCTACTGGATTACTGCTCACTTTTTCGTATACCTTCTTTACTGTATCCGGCCAGTCGTTCGGCGGCAAGTCCTGAATCTCTATTGCTATTGAAGGCCTGTTCGGCATCTCCCCTTCAAAAGAGAGGAATGGCAGCGTTGACTCACCGCCAATCTTTATTGCCCTATCGCCGACACCGAGCTCTACCTCATACACCTTTCCATTGTAATTTTCTTTTGGTATTGTAAAAGCCATGTTCTCCTCCTGAATCCCCCTCACCCTAACCCTCTCCCGCGAGGGGAGAGGGAATTTCCCCTCCCTTGACGGGAGGGGATAAAGGGGAGGGCGAAAAATTTTTACCGTTTACATCTCTAAATACGAATGTGCATACATAGTGTTTTGTAATAAAATATCTGTAGTCTTCACAGTTGCCATCATCTCCTTGTCTGTTGGGTCAATAATGGCTGAAGTAAGACCTTCATACATCAACAATGTTAAAAATGTCCTGTTTATCAGACCCCTTAATTCCTTTGGCGCTCCATTTGAAATATTGCTCAAGCCGACTACTGTTTTCATCGGCGGGTCATTAAGCTCCTTGAAGAGCCTTATTGCCCTTATTGATTCAATGCACTTATCCTGTGAAAATGCTACTGGAAGTATCAATGGGTCAAGATATATATCCTCCATTGGCACACCAAGCTCTGCAGCCTTTGCCATAATCTCTGCTGCGATAGCGCATCTCTCCTCTGCCAGTGGAGGGATCCCCTGCTTTGTCAGGGTAAGTCCAATGATTTGCGCATTATATTTTGCTGCAAGAGGCATCATATTATTCAATCTTTCTTCCTCGCCTGATGCAGAATTTATTATCGGCCTTCCCCATTTATTATTATGCGCCTTCAGGCCTGCCTCCATTGCCTTTGGATTTGTTGTGTCAATGCATAATGGCAGATTGGCAACCTCCTGAAGCGTTTTTACTCCCCAGTCCATCAGCTCCTCGCCGCCCTCTTCTGCAGGTCCGATGCTTAAATCAAGATAATTTGCCCCTGTCTTCATCTGGACTAATGCAAGCTCCTGCAAGGGCTTCTTGTCCCTGCTCATCATTGCATCCCTTACCTTTTTTGCAATTATGCTTATCCTCTCACCAATAACAATCATTAAATAAATCTCCTTTCAAAAATCCATCTGTTAAAATTTATAACTCCCCCTTGATGTCCTTGGTATAACCTTTATCTCCTTTATAGGATTTAAAAATACAACCTTTCTTGTCAGGGCATTAAGCAGCTTCTCGCCGTCTTCCTTTGACAATGTGCCTTTTTCGCTTCCAACCATTACTGCATGTCTTCCGAGCTCTGTAAAGAGCCTGAACATGTGCGGAAGGTTCTTCCTCATCTCTTCAAGATGCATTTCAACAACAGATACATCGCCCCTTGCAATCGGTCCTGTTAATGCGCCTGGAAGGCCAAGCCTCTCAATGTTGCTTACTGTTCCCTTAATCAAAGGCATCAATGCCTGCAAGGCTGTCTCCTTTGGTATGCCGACTGCCTCGTATATCTTTACGCCAAGGTCAATGATGGCCACAAGATAGTTTGACACAACCGCTGCGCCTGCATGATACATTGCCTTGGTGTCTGCTGATATTACAATATGTTTGCCGCCGAGCGCCTTTACAATCTTTTTTGCCTCTATCAGCGCATCCTTATCGCCTTCTATGCCAATGTATGAACCCTGCAAAGAGAATACAGCCTCTTTTGGGTCTGCAAAACTCTGTAATGGGTGCACTGAAGCTATTTTTGCGCCTAATCTCTTGGAGCTGTTCAGTATAGTTGAAGGCAAGGCGCCGCTCATGTGAACAACAATAGCGCCTTTCTTAAATCCTCCGTTATCTGTAATCTTATCACAGACCTCCTGAATCACCTTATCAGGCGTTGTAATAAATACTATATCTGCGCTTTTTGCAGCAGATACCGTATCCTTAAATACCTCTCCATCTCCGATAAATGAAGCCGCCTTTTTTGCAGACTCTAATCTTCTGCTCGCTATTCCTGCAATCTTATAGCCCTTATTTTTTAAGATGTATCCTACCGCGCTTCCAACAACACCTGCACCTATGATTGCTACTTTTGTCTTACCTTTTATTACCTTCATATTCTGCCCCTTTTGTTAAAGGTTTAAGGAATAGCCAATTTATCAAAAATCGCATACGCTGCCTTTACTGCCTTTGAATCTGCCGGCAGGTCAATCAATGGCCTGCCCTCCAGGTCATATTGAAATATCAGCTCGTCTGAAGGAATAACGCCTGCCAGTGATAGTTTATCTGCCTTTACTGCATTCATAAAATTCGGGTCAAGCCCTTCGTCTTTTGTCCTGTTTACAATAAGAACAGACCTCTTAATCCTGAGCTTCAATTCAGAAACAAGCTCAAAGACCCTCTCTGCTGCCTTAAGCCCCCGGATGCTTGAATCGCTTACCACAATAAGCAAATCTGTATCCTGCGTTGTCCGTCTGCTCAGATGCTCTAAACCTGCTTCATTGTCCATTACAAGATAGGGATATCTGTCAGAAAGATGGTCTGTATACCTCCTTATAATATGATTCGCAGCGCAGTAGCATCCCGGCCCTTCCGGCCTTCCCATTACAATCAGGTCAAAACCCTTTGCCTCAACCAATGCCTGATTCACCCTGAGCTCAAAATATTCATCAAGGGACATGCCGGCAGGCCTTCCTCCTGCAGTCTCTGATGCCTCCTCGCGGATATGGCCAACAGTATCTGTAACAGCTACGCCGAGGACATCATTAAGATTGGCATTTGCATCTGCATCTACTGCAAGTATGGGCCCTTTTCTCTTTTCAATAAGATACCTTATTAAAAGCCCTGCAATGCTGGTCTTTCCTGTTCCCCCTTTTCCTGCTAATGCAATTGAAAAACCCATAGTAATTGCTCTGAATAACCCCCCTCACCCCCCTTTGGTAAAGGGGGGAATGGGGGAGATATTACTTTTTGCTACTCCAAATTTCTCCCTTACCTCTTTTATCTTCCCGCAGTAAAATTCACCCTCAGTGCATTGGGCATAAAGGCATCCTGGTCCTGCTTTTGAAAATATGACAGGCGCTGCCTTCTTTGCCTCATTTAGCATCTGAAAGGCCGTCTCCCTTATCTCCCACTGGGCGCGCTCGCAGCATCGAACATTAAAAAAATGCAGGAGCTCCCTCGCATTCATTGTTACAACAATCTTTGTTTCTGCTGCATTGGGAAGGACAAACCGTGCATCCTGATTTGCCGCCTCGCCTGATATCCCCTTTTTATTAAGTCTGTCAACAATCAGGTCATATGCCTTCTGCGCCTCAGCCATAAGCCTCTCAAAGGCATCTCTCGCTTCTTTATCCTCTGTTATAGAAGGCGGAATAACATATTCAAATGTTTGGCCTTCGCCTCCCGAACCTTGCCCTTTTTCTGATACATATCTCTGGCTCTGCTGTGAATATGATGCCAGCCTGTGCCTTACAAGCTGATGCGAGCATGCCCTTGATATACCCTCAATGCCAAAGGTAAGGCTTATATGCTCTATTGGCGAGAGGTGCCCCATTTTTACTAATTTTTCAATGAACCTTTTCTGGTCTTTTGCCTCTATATTTTTCTTTAACTCATCTATATTGGCAGCACTGTAGCAAAGCTTTGCTGCCATTGCCACCACTGCCTCTGGGTCAGGTGTATGCTTTAATAAAACAACCTTTAATTTGGTCTCACCCATTTAAATCCATTAAGCTGTCTTTGTCTGTTTAAGTTTTGTTGTTACTGCCCTGTAGCCCATCATTACATTCTCAGAAACAAGCCTCTCTGCAAGTTCTGCATCCCTTTTTTCAAATGCCTTTATAATCCTCTCATGCTGTTCAATTGCCTCTTCAAATCGCCCCTCTAAGGTAAATGAAAGCAATCTCAGCCTGTGTATCTGCTCTATCAGGCTGCAGTTCATTTGATACAGCCGTTCATTCCCGCTTGCACGGAGAAAATAATCATGAAACTGATTATGCATCTTAAAAAACTTATTTACATCATTCTTTTCAGCAAGCTTGGTAAGCTCATTATTTATCTCTTTTAATCTTTCAATATCCTTTTTATTAAAATGGCGCGCTGCAAGCCTTGCTGATAAGCCCTCTAATGCAGCCTTTATTTCATATATTTCAGTAACGTCCTTTATAGAGATATCCCTTACAACAGCGCCCCTTCTCGGTACAACATGGAGAAAACCCTCTGTCTCAAGGAGCCTTATCGCCTCTCTTAAAGGGGTCCTGCTTATGCCAAGCTCTGATGCAAGCCTTGTCTCGCATATATGCTCTCCGGGTTTTAGCTTGCCTTTAGCTATCATATCCCGCACAGCATCTGCCACCCATTCCCTTAAAAGCGGGTGCTCTCGTATTTTTTGTTCTTCTAAGTTTATTGCCATCTTTAAAATAACATAAGTCTTATATGACATATAAGACCCATTCTTTTTTATTGATTAACGGAGTGAAAATTGTATACAGTATACAGGTAATTGTCAAGGATTTTTTGCTCTATAAAATTAATTAATGTATGATTTGACAACACTTATAAGAAGGTTTAAGATTTATCTGCAATGGGAGATATGGCTGCCTATATAAAACAGTTTACAATCTCTTTTAATTTTACAAAAAGGATAAAAAACCTCTGGCTTAATTTAGGCATATACCAAAAGATGATTATAGGTTATATGCTGATTGTCTTTATGGTAGTAGTTGTGAGCATCCATACCATTACAATCCTTTTTAAATTAAATGCCATATCTTCCTCCATATTGTCCCGTGATATAGCGTTAATAGATATAAATAAGAGGATGATAAACTCGCTGTTATCGCAGGACAGGTCAAAGGAAAATTACCTGCTGCTCGGTGATGAAATATTCCTTAAGGCCTTTCAGGAAAAAAAACAGGAGATGATAAAGGATCTTGCCAGTCTTGAAAAATTGGCAGATACGCAAAATGAGAAGGGCGAGATAGAATTTTTTAAAAGGCTCTATTTTGATTATACCAATGTTAACAAAGACGCTGATATAGATGCGCAGAAGATTAAAAACAGCAGGCAGATGAATGATATGATCAAGACCTTAGAAGGCGTCAATCTCCATAGAGAAGCCGTAATAAACAAAAAAATGGAAAATTTTAAAGAGACCGGCGGAAATGCAGCGAGGCTCTCCTTAATAATAAGCATGATTGCCTTTATCTTTGGCATAACCTTTGCGTTCTTCGTTACAATCAGCATCAGCAGGCCGATTGAAAGATTAAAACAGGAAACCGCTAATATCGCAAAAGGCGATTTTAACAGAAGGATAGACATAGATTCTAAAGACGAGATAGGCGAATTGGCAGCAGCATTCAATACAATGTGTTTTAAATTAAATGAGCTTGAAAGATTAAAATCAGAATTTATTGCCAATATCTCCCATGAGTTCAGGACGCCGCTTACATCGCTTAGAGAGGCAAATAATCTGCTTCTTGACGGCATCGCAGGAAAGACAACTGAAAAACAGCAGAGGTTGTTAAAGATTACTAAGGAGGAGAGCGAAAAGCTGATAAAGATGATAAATGATTTCCTTGACCTTTCCAAGATGGAGGCAGGGATGATAAGATATAATTTTGTGCCTTCAGATATAAATATTGTTTTTGAAAATGCTATTAGTGAAATAAGGCTGTTAGCAGAAAGCAAGGAAATTGATTTAAAATTAGAGACCCAAAAGAGGCTGCCAGTAGTCTTTATGGACAGTGAAAAGATAAAGCAGGTAATGATAAATCTTCTGAGCAATGCAGTAAAGTTTACACCCAATGGCGGAAAGATCTCTGTTGTCGCCCGTACAGAGGATTCAAATATCTATGTAGAGGTAAAGGATACGGGCATGGGAATAGCAAAGGAGAATCTGCTGAAGATATTTGACAAATTTCAGCAGGTTGATACAGGCATCAATCATAAGCTCAGGGGAACCGGTCTTGGCCTATCTATTGCAAAGCATATAGTAGTAACGCATAATGGCAGGATATGGGCAGAGAGCAGATTAGGGAAAGGAAGCACTTTTAAATTTGTTTTACCTTTAAAAATCGGATAGTTATGAAATTCAGATATTTTGGGTCTTTAATCATTGTATTATCCATTTTATCATTTGCGTGTAGCAATGTTGCTACAATATTAATGGAAAGGGAGTTAAAGGTAGATTTAGAATATGCTGAGAATCTTCTTTTGCAGGGCAAATATGAGGCTGCCTTGTCTGAATTTGAAAGATTAGAAAAAAGGCATCCGCATACCCCTTTTTCTGACAAGATTGTTTTTAATGTCGGTTTTTTGTATCTGCATCCTGATAATCCAAAAAGGGATATAGTCAGGGGTGTAAATGTATTAGAGGCCATGATAAAAAAATATCCAAACAGCAGGCATATATTAAATGCAAGAATGCTTGTTTTTTATTCAAAAGAAAATATTGAACAAAAAATTGAAATAGAAAGATTGAAAGGAGAAATGGAGAAGTTTAAGGATATGCAGATACAGCTTGAAAAAAGGGAAAAGGAGTTGAAAAAATAATGGGCGGCAATGGAAGAGAGAAGATATTATTAGTTGACGATGATAAAAATATCCTTGAGGTCTTAAAGATGCGTCTGGAATCTAAAGGGTATTCTATTACCACATCTGAGAACGGCACAGATGCAATAGAAAAGATAAAAAAGGAGAAAATTAATTTAGTAATCTCTGACCTCAGGATGAGCGTAATGAACGGGATGGAGCTGATGCAGGAGATAATGAATATTGACCCTGAGCTTCCCATAATAATACTTACTGCACACGGCTCTATTGAAAATGCAGTTGAGGCAATGCAGAAGGGTGCATACAGCTATATTACAAAGCCCTTTGATGATGAAGACCTGCTGCTGCATATAAAGAATGCCATTGAAAAGCAGAGGCTGACAAGCGAGATAAAAAATCTAAAGGGGATATTAAAGGAAAAATACAGCTTTGACAATATAGTCGGCAGAAGCGAGAGGATGCAGAGGGTTTTTGAACAGATTACAAAGATTGCAAAAACCAATTCAACTGTTGCCATATACGGAGAGAGCGGCACAGGAAAGGAGCTCGTTGCAAGGGCAATCCATTTTAACAGCCTTAGGGCTGCTAATCCATTTGTTGCAATAAGCTGCGGCGCCTTGCCTGAGACACTCCTTGAAAACGAACTATTCGGCCACATGAGGGGCGCATATACAGGCGCCGTAGAAACAAAGGAGGGCCTGTTTGCAGAGGCAGACAAAGGGACAATATTTTTAGATGAGATAGGAGAGGCGCCCTTGTCTCTGCAGGTAAAGCTTTTGCGTGTATTGGAGGAAAGGGAGTTTTCCCAGATCGGAGGCGGAAAGCCTATAAAGGTGGATGTAAGGGTTATTGTAGCAACAAACAGGGATTTGCAAAAATGCGTTTCAGAAGGTACCTTTAGAGAGGACCTCTTTTACAGGATTCATGTCATACCGATCAATCTTCCGCCATTAAGGGAGAGAAGGGAAGACATCCCCTTTCTCGCAGATCATTTTCTGAAAAAATACTGCAAAGAGATGAACAAGGATATAAAAGGTTTTGCGCCGAGCGCAATACAAAAGCTGATGTCCTACAGTTGGCCTGGAAATGTAAGGGAATTGGAAAACAGGATTGAACAGGCTGTTGTAATGGCGGCAAAGTCTAAGATTATTGAAGACGATATCCTTCTTCCGTCAGCAGGAGGCAATGAGCAATTCAAACCGTATAGAAAGGCAAAAGAGGATTTTGAAAGGGAGTATGTTGTCCTTACATTAAAAATAAATAAGGGTAATGTCACCAATGCCGCAAAGATGGCAGGAAAACACCGCACAGACTTTTATAATCTAATCAGAAAATTTAGGATCAATCCAAGGGAATTTAAGGAACTGTAACAGAAACTGTACATTTTTGAAAATTAATGTAGGTAATTTCAGACATATCAACCTATCCACAAGATATTCTTCATAAGACATCTTTACGATAATATTCCAATAATTCAATAGGTTACCATGAACATAACATTGGGATATCGCTTGGCATAATAAATGCATAATCATAAGTAATAGTGGTTAAGAAAGGAGCCAGGCAAATGATACAAATAATATTACCAGTATCATGTGTTACTATGTTAAAAGAAAGCATGGAATCAGAAGGGATTGGCTCAGAAAAATCAGGAAATAGCGTTAATGTAAAGACTCTCGCAGGGATTCTAAAATTTAATTCAATTAAGGAAGATTATTTTGCTTCTCAGAAGGAGTGTGAAGCAAGTCTTAAAAAGGTAGCAGGAATTTAGTTTTGTTCAAGCAGTGTAATTAAGTGTAGTTCCATCCTCCCTAACTATACAGGAGCTTTTGAAAAGCTCCTGTTTTTTTTGTATACACAAATTTACTTGACATATTATTCAAAAGATGATTTATATTCATGGTGGATATAAAATCAATTTTAAAAGGAGGTTGTTAATGAAAAGGTTGATATTCTTATTGTGCTTCTTAATTTTTATTGTTTCAGCTCATCCGGCATCTGCAATGTATAACAGGTTTACAACAGCCCAGAGCCTGAATCAGGGACAGATGGAATCAGGGATATCCGCAGGATATGGCGATGATGGTGACTATGACTACAATTACTTCTATCTCTACCCATACTTAAGATATGGGCTTGGATACCTGCTGGAAATAGAAGGCAAGATTGGTGTGATTTCTGTTGATAAGCGAGTCGGTAGTGATGATATAGGAATACTCGGCGGCGTGCAATTAAAATACCAGATTATTAAAGAAACCAATAACATTCCTATTGATATTGCAGTAGCAGGCGGATACACAGTTCATATCATAAATCTACAGTCACTCAATGATTTTAACTTTTCAGCATTAGTAAGCAAGTCCTTTGATGTTAATAAGTTTAAGATTACGCCTTATGGAGGCCCTGAGATTACCTACACAAGCGGTTCTTATGTATCAGAGGGTAAGGCAGATATATTTGGAATACTTGGCGCAAGCTTTGCCTTTACCGAAAGCCTGTCAGCAGGCGCTGAGCTAAAACTCGGAACTGACTGGGTAACAGGGGTTAATTTAAAAATCAGATTCTAACTGTATGGGCAATCTTATGTTGCCATTTGCGGCAATAGGGGCGGCTGCAAGAGCCGCCACTGCATCATGTTTCCCTCTTACAAATTAGGCATTCTGATGCCGGAAACCTTTATCACCTGCCACTTTAGCCTCTCTTTTACAAAATACACCTTAATCTTGGCAGGGCTGTCAGTTGAACCGACAAGATAACCCGGCTGATTATGCAGTGTTACAATAACCCTGAGGTCAAAAGCGGCTGCAGCAATGCCCTCCTTTTTATTCACCTCTATCTCAATATTATCAAGCAGAACCCTAAAACCGTCAAACTCCTTAAAGACATCTATTAATATCCTCTTTACAATCAAATATTTTAAGCCGTAGTCATCAGAATATTGAAGCGAGACATGGGGCATGCATTTTTCAATATCCTCTGCCTCAATAGCAGCCCTGCCTTCGTTGATAACCTTTAATATCCTGCTTTTTTCAGATACAAGAAAGAATTTAACAATAATTGCTGCAATGACAATTATCATTAAAATTATAATTCCATAAAAGAGTTTTTTATTTATTCTCATATTAGATTGTCTGCGCTTTTTCAAATATTTAGAAGCGCCCCGAACTTTCTAAATCATTTTTAATTATAGCACAGGAATGGTTAAGCAAGTATAAAAATTAAATCATAACTATTTTTGAGTTTATAATTGAAGAATTGCAGTTTCTGTGATATGCTTTTTTTACTATACAGGTGTGACATAAAAATAGGCGGGGAGGGGAAAATGGCTAAATTAATTGAGGAACTGAAAAGTGAACACGCTGTGATGGTGAATATATTAAATGAAGTTATAAAAGTTGATAGCTCAAAGGAAAGACAGAAAATTCTATCCTCTGCAAGAACAGGCCTTCTCTCGCATGTAAAGAAAGAAGATGTGGCGCTGTATCCTGTTTTAAAAAAGGCAGCAGAGGGGGATGACAATTTAAGGCTCATTCTTGATATGTTTGCAAAAGATATGGACGGAATAGCAAAGGCTGCCTTTGGATTCTTTGATAAATATTCTCAGGGCAATTCTCATTTAGAGTTAGGTTTTGCTGTGGATTTTGGAAGGCTTTTAGGCCTCCTTGAGCTAAGGATACGAAAAGAGGAGAATATCCTTTATCCAGAGTATGAAAAAATAAAAATATAAAATTACTTTAAGATATCTTTCAGGATGTCTCTTACATCCTTTTCATCAAGCTTCCCTTTTTCCGCGCCCTTTTTAATAACACCCTTAATTATGTTTTGCTGTATCCTTTTTGTCTTTAAAACATATTTTGGCTTATCTGTTGTGCCTGTAATCTTGAATTCCAAATTGTTCTCCTCCACCTTTGCAGCAACATCAAAATTTAACTCATTATTTAACAGCCCGTAATAACCCTTTGCAGAAACAGAAAGGTCTTTGCCTGCAAGCTTCAGGTCTTCTGTTTTAAGATAACCCTTTTCTATGCGAAAGTGAGCAGACAGCTCATCAAATTCAGTAACCTTGCCAATCTTGCGCTGCTTTGAACCTATAAGATATCCAAGCTCAATTATTTTATCTACGATCTCAAGGTCAGATATCCTTCCATTTTTGATTACAAAAAAACCATTACCATCTGCCTTTGCCATCATTGTATTACTGTCCTTTCCAGAAGTAGTGATATCAGCATCCAGCAACATTGGGCCTGAGATATTGACCTTTGATATAGCAAGATCTTTTAAAAACTGCTCCATACGGACAGCTTCAAAATGTAATTTAGTTTTTGCCTGCGTCTCCTTTCCATTCACATCAATACGAATATTATTCTTTGACGCCCCTTCATATAGTTTAAATTTAAGTTCATTTATATTAATCGCCTTCATATTTGCATCAATGGGTATTGTTAGATCTGATAGTCGTATGCGGCCTGTCTTATAGTCAAACATAAAACTATTCAGCTCAATCTTCCCAGAAGCCAAAAGGTCTTTAATCTTTCCTTTAATCCTAATTTCGGAATAGCCCTTGCCGGACATCTTATTATCCTGCGGCAGCCCCAAAAGAGATTGATAATTTGAAAGGTCAATGTCCATGATTTTAAGGTTTGCATTTACAGGAATCTCGTTTATATCAAAAGAGCTCACAGGGCCCAACACGCCGCCCATCTTCATTTTTGTTGGCGTCGCTCCTGCTATATTCCACGAGGCGTCTATCTTTATAGGACTTCCAATAGATATATCCTTAACTTTTATATTCAAGTCCTTTATCTTAATAACATTTGTTTTAACGCTTCCGCCTTTAAGCTCTAAATCTGAAATAAGAAGCGCTGCAAGAATGTTAAATGAAGCTTTATCAGTTTCTTTAGCAGCCTTTATGGCCGGCTTTTCTAATTTATCCTTTTCTGATATATCAGAAAAATTCCAATCCCCTTTTTTATTTCTCTCTAAAAGAAGGCTGGGCTTATTGATGATGACCTTATTAAACTCTATCCTGCCTTTTATGAGCGGAAGCAGCTTTATTCTGAATCTTATGCCATCAAGGGCAAGCAAATCAGCTTTTGAAAATGAAGGGGGATTTTTTACTTTTATATTTTTGAGCTCTATGCCTATTCCGGTTAATATGGTAAGCCTTATATCTTCAATTGAAACATCCCTGTTCAAAGACCTTCCCAATTCCCTGACAGCAATCTCTTTATATTTATTGAGGTCTATGACATAAGGGAGTATAATAATGCCTAAGAAAATGATTAGAAAAAATGCGGCAAATATCAGCGATAATATTTTTAATAGCCTTTTCATTTTATATTATTACAATGCTGTATTGAAGAATTATAGCATATATGATAACATTTGTTTACCAAACAATCAAAAGGAGGCGCTTTTATGAAATACCTGATTTCAATAATTGCAGTTCTATTTCTTGCAGTAACTGTGCAGGCAGAGGTTCGCACAGAGATGGTTGAATACAAGCAAGGCGATGCTGTTCTTGAAGGCTATCTTGCTTATGATGATGCAGTGAAAGGTAAAAGACCCGGTGTTTTAATAGTGCATGAGTGGATGGGTGTAAATCCCTATGTAAAAAAACGTGCAGAGCAGCTTGCGAAACTCGGCTATGTTGCATTTGCTGCTGATATTTATGGAAAGGGTGTGCGGCCAAAGAACAGCGATGAGGCAGCATCAGAATCCAAAAAATATAAAACAGACCGCCAGCTCATGCGGAACAGGGTCAATGCAGGGCTTGATGTTTTAAAAAACCATAAACTTGCTGACACAAAGAAGACCGCTGCTATTGGCTACTGCTTTGGAGGCACTACTGTTTTAGAGCTTGGCAGAAGCGGCGCTGATGTGGCAGGTATTGTAAGTTTTCATGGCGGGCTTGATTCACTAAATCCCAATGATGCAAAGAATATAAAGGGTAAAGTATTAGCATTGCATGGCGGAGATGACCCATTTGTCCCAGCAGAGCAGGTTGCTGCATTTCAGGACGAGATGCGAAAGGCAGGTGTTGACTGGAACATGGTAGTTTACGGCGGCGCAGTTCACAGCTTTACAAACCCTGACTCTGGAAATGACAATTCCAAAGGCGCTGCATACAATGAAAAGGCAGATAAGCGCTCATGGGAGGACATGAAGCAGTTTTTCAGTGAAATATTTAAGTAGTATTTGTGCGGCACAGAAATGTCAGTGCGAGTTTGGGAGTTAAGATTATTTAGGAGAAAATATGGGAGAAAAGGATTTTTTTCAGCCTCTTACAAAAGAGGATAAGGTTTCTGTCGTGCTTTACAGGGCAGGCATTGTCATATCAACAATATTGATTGCTGTTATCGCTTATATGCTATTCAATGCGCCATATTATCAAGCTGATGCAGCAATCAGCATTAAGGCAAATATCATGTTAATCCTGCTTTATGCATCTGTTGGCACAAGTGTTTTCTTTATACATCTTTATATTGGCAAGTTCCACAAGTTTCTTAAAAGAGCATACTACATCTCAATAATTTCATTAATAATCCTTTTTGTAATTGGGAAGGGGGATATTTATTGGGTTTTGGTTAATAAAACCTATAGTCCACTGCTCCTGATTCCCTTAGCAGGCTGTCTCGGTTTTATTACAGCAAAAGAGGCATTCTGTTTTAAATTAATGGAAGGCTATCTCCTTGCTTTGATAATGCCTATGTATCTTTTTCTCCTTTCCACAGGGGCAATGACAACAAAATCTGCAACA
The DNA here is from genome assembly GCA_919902475.1 of Nitrospiria bacterium. Lineage (GTDB taxonomy): Bacteria > Nitrospirota > CAKKRA01 > 9FT-COMBO-42-15 > 9FT-COMBO-42-15 > 9FT-COMBO-42-15. The sequence goes on along the minus strand of CAKKRA010000309.1, from coordinate 251 downwards.
AACTGGACAATTTTTATTGCAGCGATGCTTATTCTTTTTACCCTGAGGAAGGTATTTATGCCAATACATTACGATATAGGGGACAAGTCAGCCTATCAATGAAGCTGACCTGAGATAAAACAAGCCAAAATATTTTTTATCTTGTAAAATTGAGAAAAATCTGATAAATATATATTAGCATTGTTTTTTGTTAAAAACCAATTTTACAGAGGTTAGTTAATATATGCGCACCACTCTAACACAAAGGGGGC
>CAKKRA010000308.1 GCA_919902475.1 Nitrospiria bacterium | reverse complement strand
GCGGACATTTCTATTTTGGTAAAAATAGGACATTTCTAAATTGGCTTGACAAATTTTGGGTTTGTCCTTGCCAATTTAGGGTTTTCAGGCTATACTTGGTTTAAAATTGCATAAAATTCAAATACCGGGCGCCAAATCTTAAATAAAGTTATCAAAATTCCATAGGTTCCAATCCAAAAGGAGGTTCAGATGGCCAGCCAGTTTGTTAATTATATAATTGAGGAGAATATTGCAACAATAACCATCAATAACCCGCCTGCAAATGCCTTGAGTGCGGCTGTGATGACAGAGCTTGGCAGTGCGTTGGATGAGCTTGCAAAAAACAGTGAGGCAAAGGCAATCATCGTAACAGGCGCTGGCACATTCTTTGTTGCAGGCGCTGATATCAAGGAGATTGTAAATATCTCGTCAGCCAAAGGAGGCATGGAGGCGACAACAAAGGGACAGCAGATACTGAACAAACTTGAGGATTCTCAAAAGCCCACAATAGCTGCTATAAACGGCATATGCCTCGGCGGAGGCATGGAGCTGGCAATGGCGTGCCACATGCGTGTTGCAGGGGAGAGGGTGAGGCTTGGCCAGCCAGAGATAAATCTTGGCATTATACCAGGATTCGGCGGGACGCAGAGGCTGCCAAGATTAATTGGAAAGGCAAGGGCAATGGAATTGATACTAACAGGCGACATGATTATGGCGCAAGAGGCAAAGGCGCTTGGCCTTGTTAATAAGATTGTTCCTGATGCAGAGGTATTAAAGCAGGCAAAAGGCATTGCAAAAAAAATTGTAACTAAAGGCGCTGTTGCAGTATCAGCAGGTATAAAGGCAATTCAGGAGGGATATAAAAAATCTGTTGAAGAAGGCTTAAAGCTTGAATCAGAGCTTTTTGGCAAGCTCTGCGAGACAGAGGATATGAAAGAGGGTCTAAAGGCATTCATAGAAAAGAGACAGCCGAAGTTTAAGGATAAGTAATGTATTTTACGCCCTCCCCTTAATCCCCTCCCATCAAGGGAGGGGAGATAAATAAATCCCCTCTCCCCTTGTGGGAGAGGGTTAGGGTGAGGGGGAATAACAGGAGGCCATTATGGATTTTACCTTTTCTGAAGAACACAATATGTTGCGTGATATGGTAAGGAAGTTTACAACCAATGAGATTAAACCATTAGCAGCTAAGATAGATAAAGAACATAAAGTCCCAAGGGAGCTGATAAACAAAGCAGCAGAGCTCGGTTTGTTGGGCTTACCTTTTCCAGAAAAATATGGCGGCGCAGGCATGGGTGAGATAGGCTATTGCATAATGCTTGAGGAGCTTTCAAGGGGGTGTGCATCCACTGCTGTTACAATTGGCGCGCATATAAGCCTCTGCTCAACTGCAATATATCTTGACGGCACAGAGGAGCAGAAGCAGAAATATCTTATCCCCCTTGCGCAGGGGAAGATTCTCGGCGCCTTTGGCTTAACAGAGCCTCAGGCAGGCTCAGATGCAGCAGCTATAGAGACAACAGCAGTGCGCGATGGAGATTATTTTGTAATCAATGGCAGCAAGATTTGGATTACAAACGGTGATATTGCAGATGTAATAGTCCTATTTACTGTAACAGACAAGGCGCTCCGCGCGCATGGCGGTGTTACCGCCTTTATTGTAGAAACAAAGACAAAGGGATTCTCTGTCGGCAAGATAGAGGACAAGATGGGCATCCGCGGCTCA